>JBLHIB010000040.1:0-24487 GCA_047615865.1 Gammaproteobacteria bacterium | reverse complement strand
CGCGGCACTTGCTAAGTCATACGAGTGGAATTGCGGATTACCTTGAAACAGGTTCGATTGAGGCGACTATTTTTGATGATCCAAGCTATCAATTTGAAGGCCAATACATCCTTGAAGAAATAGTGAACCCGAACCCAAGTTTTCAGCCAGGGGAAGATTTTTCGTACAGCAATAGCAATTACGCTCTTCTCGGATTGATCATAGAATCGGTCACATCCAATACAGTTGCCGAAGAGTTGAGGTCTCGTATTTGGGATGTTCTCGGGCTAGAGCATACTTATTTCGGTGGCTTCGAAGACTACAGCGAGACCAAGGCCGGCGTATGGTGGAACTTTGGAAGTGGATTAAACAATTACAGCAGTGACGATCACACGGCAATGCTGTCGGTTGCATATTGTGCAGGCAACATTGTAAGCACTCCTAAAGATGAGGCGATATTTCTTGAAGCTTTGCTAGGAGGGAATATAGTGAGCCAAACCTCACTCGATCAAATGCATGAATTCATTCCGGAAAGTTTTAGCGCATGGTCTGAGGGGTATGGTCTTGGTCTGCACCATGCAACGAGCACAGGATCTGATGAGGTTTTGGGCCATGATGGTTACTACACGAATATGACTTCTATGTTCCACAGTACCAATTGCGACTTCACCATCGTCACGATGACCAATACCTTTTCGACTTGGTATGGCGTATTTGCCCCGCTCTACAATATCCTGAGCAACAACTGCATCGTTGAAGTGGACGAGTCCATCCCACAAACCACTTTTGAAATAGCTCCAAATCCTACTACCGGTTTGATTCAGATTAGCGGTTTACCCGAAGAGGATAGCAACACTTATAAAGTCTACGATTTCAAGGGAGCTCTTCTTGATGAGGGTGTTTTATTTGGCGCTTATGCGCAAATGGATCTGTCGATGTTTGGGAGTGGATTGTATTTGGTGATGGTTGGCGAATATGCTCAGCGGGTTTTTGTTGAATAGGTTGATTTTCCTGTTGTTGGTTTGGATTTAGGTTATTACCTATTTGGAATGCAGATGCCTGGGAGGAGTTATACGGGTGAAGACTATAGATACGGCTTCCAAGGTCAGGAGACTGATAAAGAATGGCTTGGCGGAGCGGTTGCATTCAAATATAGAGTGCATGATGCGAGGATCGGAAGGTTCTTGAGTGTTGATCCGTTGACTGCTGATTACCCAAATTATTCTTCATATAGTTTTAGTGGAAACAGGGTTATTGATTCTTCGGAACTCGAAGGATTGGAGCCTGAGAATATGCATGTTAGTGAGGGTGAACACTACAATCAAATGACATTTGAATTTCTTGAAATATTCAAACCAGTGCTTGAGTTGTTTGATGATAATGCGCCCTGCATGCAAATAACAGTGCAAAAGAAAAGGCGATACCTCAATCGCACTCTGAGCAAATGGCGATCTAAACCCATCATTTAGAAACCATAATTTTTATTGGCTCGTAAATCCCACATTGCAAGGTATACATCCCAGCTGCGAGTGAACTTAGATCCACTACAGTTTTATGGATCACTATGTCAATGAAGAGTATTCTTCCCGTCATATCTCGTAGCGTGTAGATTTGTTTTACTTTACTACCTGTCTCAATTGTAAGCAGATTGGAAACTGGGTTTGGATATACATTGACCTTTTGAAGAGCAATTTCGCCTACAGCATCCGTAAAATCAAGATCCACATCTTCTTGATAAGTACAGCTATTGCCATCGGTTATCCAGACCGTGTACGATCCACCCGCCAGGTTAGAAAACTCGGCTTCATCAGCAAAGTTCACACCATCCATACTGTATGAGTATGGCTCTGTGCCACCTTGCCCGTTGGCTTCAATACTTCCATTTCCTGTTCCATCGTCTGTTGTGATCGTCAGATCGAGTAACAAAACATCCGGCTCCGGAACATCTATCGTTATTAATACTTCGCATCCGTAGTCGTCGAGGAAGAACACTTCCAGTTCTCCTGATGCTAGTCCATTGAATTCACCTAGATCTTGGTAGTTTGTTCCATCAATCGAGTAAGATATATCCCCTAAGATGCTCGTTCCTGAGACAACTATTGAAGCATCATCGCTACCGTTGCACGTCGATCCATTATTTGAATCAACTTGTGTTTCCGGCGCATAAACCTCTTGTTGTTGGGTGAGGGTAGAGGTGCATATCCCATTTGAGGCTGTGAGCGATACATTGTAGATTCCTGTCTCGGCGAATGAATGAATAGGGGACTCTTGATCAGACGTGATGTCGTCGCCAAATTCCCATTGCCATTCTGTATCAACAGTAGTAGCCGTTGTTTGGTTATCTGGGATGTATACCGACGTCAAACAGAGCGGTTCATCTGGACCGAAAAAGGAAATTGCAGGAGTTTCATTTACTTGGACAGTTATACTGAGCTCGGCCTCACAGCCTTGGTCGGTATTCATAAAAAGGTCGACGATGATACTTCCTGCTTCAGAAAAGATCTTGTCGACGGTTATTCCTTCCAAAATACTATCATCACTGAAGTTCCATTCAAAGGTTTGGATTGCGCCTTCGGAACTACTTATCTCTGCGTTAAATACAGCTGAATCTCCAACACAGTATTCGAGAGCTTCAGTTTCGATTTGTGCTATAAGGCAGCGCTGGTCGACACGGTACAATTCTAGATCACTTCCCGGACCGTAAGCCTGAAAGTATAGGTGATCACCAAACTCGATAAATTCTCGAGGATAACTTCCTTGTCCGCCAGTATTGATATTACCTACCATTTCTGTTCCAAGAGCCGTCCCGTCGGTTTTCCATAGTTCGAACCCATTCGTGCCATCATTGGCTGTGAAATAGACCTTTTCACTTGCGCGGAAAAAGTTGTGAGGAGATGCCGATCCGGTAGCATTTATTTCAAGCAGCATTTCAGTGCCTTCTGAAGTTCCGTCTGAGATAAACAACTCATAATCGCCTTCTTCTGTCGCTCCTCCGAAGAGCAAGCTTCCGTTCAATTCAACCAGCGTTGGCGTGCCATTGCGAACATCTAGTCCACCACTGGACACACCGGGCATTAAGTCAATAAGCATATTTGTACCCACACCTGTTGCGTCTGTTTTCCAAAGTTCAGTCCCGTTGCTGACGTTATCGGCCAGAAAGTACATTTCGTCATTGAACGGAACCAAGTTCTCGATATATGGACTCTCGGATCCAGAGGCGATGTTTTGCACCATGTAACTTCCTTCAGACGTTCCATCTGAGAAGTAAAGCTCTCGACCTACGGAAGTGTTGAAAACGGTGTACAATACTCCGTCATTGTATTCTTCAAGCATATTAGACCCCCAGTTATTTCCGTCTAGGTTGTGCTGTGCGACATGTTCCGTGCCATCTGATGTTCCATCACTTTTGTACAAACCCCATTCTGGTGCAGTTCCATACTGTTCTCCAAAAAACCACAGTTGATCGCTTGTCCCGAAGAATTTTTCAGGAGAGATGTCGTACGTACCAAAGTTGAATACTTTCTCTGTACCTTCTGGTGTGCCATTGGTCTTCCAAAGGTCATCTCCAGAACCAAAATCATCCGTGTCTCTTGCTGAAAAATAGACCTCGTTGTCAAAGACTTCGAGATTGCCCACATTATCATTTCCTCCCCATGCGTCAAAAAGAGGGACCGCGGTTGATTCAGCGTCGTCCAACACCATCAGACGCTTTTCAATTCCAAAAGAAGAGTCGAAAAGGAGCTTATTGTTGACGGTTCGAATATTAAAGAATGTTCCCCCGTTGCTGCCTTCTTGAACATCTTGATAAAGGAATGTCCCTTCAGGAGTACCATCTGATCGCCATAATTCTTGTCCGGTCTCACCATCATCGGCATTGAAGAATAGATACCCGTCAAATTCGGTCATTCCACGAATTCGGCTCCATTCCTCACCTCTTATGTTGGTAATAGGTGAGGTGTTTTCACTGGTTCCATCGGTTGAGTAAAGTTGTTTGTTGTTGTATTCAGGAATACCAACATAGATGACATGGTCTCCCAAACTCTCCAGAATTAACTGATTCCAACCTGCGTCTTCCGGATTCACATCGAGCAACATAAAAGTTCCTTCCTCAGTGCCATCAGATGTGAATAGCTCATAGCCCAGATCATCTGCAGCAGCGAAGTACAATTGTCCGTTGAATTCATGAAAGAAATTGGGATTACTATCACCTAAACCAGGATTCAAGTCCCATTCCTCAAGCTCAAGGGTCTCGCCATCAACTCGCCATAGCTCATTCCCATTGTTTGGACCTTCGGCGCTGAAGTATAGGTTGTTGGCATAGACATACAAGTTGTCTGCTGAGTCATCATCATCGCTAGGATCAACATCATAAGCCAACGAGGTTCCAGAAGGTGTGCCGTCTGATTTCCAAACTTCGATTCCGTTTCCATCTGATTTGCCGACAAAGTATATTTGGTCATTAAAATCGACAAGGTGCGCTACATTGGGCTGAGACGAGTCAAGAAAGCTCACTTGGCTGGTGCCTTCAGATGTTCCATCAGTTACCCAAAGATTTCTTCCGTCCAAACTTTGTGCCGAGAAGTAAAGCAAATCGTTCCAAATCAAGAATGAATTTGGCTGACTAGAAGCTGTACCTGGATTGATATGGTTCACCACTATAGTGCCGTCGGTTGTTCCATCGGTCTTCCAAAGTTCAATACCAATTGACGAGTTCCAGCAAGTGAAATAGAGTTCGTCATTGTAGACAATCCAATTCTGAAGCGAAGATGAAGATGAACCCGGTTCGAGATCTTTAACTAGCGATGTTCCTTCAACCGTGCCGTCTGTTTTGTAGAGTTCCTGTCCTGTATCGGGGGTGCTCATACTCATGTACAACAAGCCATTGTGGACATACCCATGAGATATTCCAGCTCCTTCCCCTGGAGCAATATCATAGAATAGTTCAGTTCCTTCAGTAGTCCCATCTGTAGTCCAAATAGCGCCCTCCTCAGTTCCGGGGCCGGATGCCGTGAAATATCCTAGACCATTGAATTCAATAACTTTTGACGGACCACCATTTTCAGCACCTGGCATCAAGTCTTTGAGCAAAGTGGTTCCTGCCGAAGTACCGTCAGAAATATAGAGCTCATTGCCAGTGTTGCTATTGGTTGCACGAAAGAATACTCCAAGTGAAGTCGAAGAGAATAAAGTTGGACTCGAGCTAAGGTTTCCCAGTTGCCCTTCATTGAGCATGTGGGTTCCTTCTTCAGTTCCATCGGTCACCCAAGGCTCCATTCCTCCTGAAGCGCACCAGCCACTATAAATATACTGCTCATTCCATTTTACTCCAGGATCAGGGTCGTGTGAAGTTGAAGTAGGAACCGTATTAATATTCTTAACCAGTTCGATATCCTGCGCTAGCGCGCAAAACGAAAATAAAACTGCGAAAAAGGTTATCCATTTTTTCATGAAGGGAAGATAGTAAGGAATGGCGTAGTTGAAAAAGAATGTTTTCGGGAATGGGCTGGTTTTTTTTAGAGCAGTATATACTAGCACTTTGCATGACTACAAGTCTGCAATTTACTGACAACCAGCATGTTTTGTGATTTTATCCGAAGGGTGATAGGGTGATTTATAACCGAAAACATCTCCAAACACTCACTGAATAAACCCCGCTCCCACAGTATTATTCGAATGTTGATCAATCATAATAAACGAACCATTCGTCCTATGATTTTTAAAAGCATCCGAAAAAATCGGTTTATTTGATTTAAAGGAAACCAAGGCTATTTCATTGAGTGATATGCTCTCTGCGTCGGTATCTATTCCTGAATAATCTGGATTTATTTTGTGATGAAGGACGTCAACTTTGGCAAGTACTTTGTTCACCCCGTGTTGAATTATGTATTTTCCATTGCGTGTCAATGCATCCGTATCCATCCAGGAGACAATTGCGGTAAAATCCTTGGTCACAGTAGGAATGTCGTCACTTTTGACAATCATATCCCCCCGACTCACATTCACATCGTTTTCAAGTGTAAGAGTTACTGACGATCTCCTTACCGCGGTTTCATATTGCTCGTTGTAAAAGTAGATCTCTTTGATTTTTGACTTAGTCTGAGAAGGGAGTACAACTACATCATCACCAACGCTCAAATCACCACCATAGACTTTTCCTGAATAACCTCTGAAATCATGGTAATCCTCTGTCCTAGGACGTACCACATATTGAACGGGAAACCTTGCGATTCCCTTGTTTAGCACATTGTCTTTGTTAATTCCTTCTAGGTGTTCTAAGAGGGTCTGGCCAACATACCATGACATGTTTTCAGATTTCTTTACCACGTTGTCACCTTTCAAGGCGCAAACAGGTATAAATGTAATCTGCTGTTCTTGGTAATCCCGCTTGGACATTAAGTTCTCAAAGTCAGTCTTTATTGACTGATAAACGTCTTCAGAATAATCAACCAGATCCATTTTGTTTACGGCAACAACGATCTCTTTAATTCTCAAGAGGTTGTTGATGAAGAAGTGCCTGTTGGTTTGCTCAACAACTCCTTTTCGCGCATCGATAAGAATAATGGCAGCTTGTGATGTGGAGGCACCAGTCACCATGTTTCGAGTGTATTCTACATGTCCAGGTGTGTCGGCAATGATATAGCTTTTGTTAGGGGTTGAAAAGTAGATGTGAGCAACGTCAATGGTTATTCCTTGTTCCCTTTCAGCTACCAATCCATCAGTGGCCAATGAGAAGTCCAAGTAGTCAAATCCCTTTTGTTTGCTCGTTTTCTCAATGGCCTCTAGTTTGTCAGTTGTGAGTGATTTTGTATCGTACAATAATCGGCCAATCAATGTGCTTTTACCGTCGTCAACACTTCCTGCAGTAGCTATTTTTAATACTTCCATTGTTTTCAAACTCATGCGCCCTTGGGCTGGTAATTACTTGTCAAAAGATCAATTGTTGTACCAGAGAATTAGAAGTATCCCTGTTGCTTTCTTTTTTCCATCGCAGCCTCCGAACGCTTATCATCTATACGAGCTCCTCGCTCTGAAATCGTTGATTCACGTATTTCTTGGACAACTGAAGCGACATCACTTGCGTCAGAAAGCACGGCTGCTGTGCAGCTCATATCTCCTATCGTCCGGAATCGAACCAAACGTTCAATAACCTCTTCATCGGAGTCGCGGTAGACGACTTCATCTTCCGATGACCAGATAAATCCATCTCGTACAAATGTGTCGCGGTAATGGGCAAAGTAAATAGAGGGGATTTCAATTTTTTCTCGTTCAATGAAGGACCACACATCGAGTTCTGTCCAGTTTGAAATAGGGAATACACGTACATTTTGGCCCAATGCAATTTGGCCGTTGAGCATGTCAAAAAGTTCAGGTCTTTGGTTTTTCTCGTCCCATTGTCCAAAATCATTGCGCACGGAGAATACACGCTCTTTAGCGCGAGCCTTTTCCTCATCACGCCGGGCTCCACCAATGCAGGCGTCGAATTTGAATTCTTCTATTGCGTCTAGTAGAGTGGTGGTTTGAAGCATGTTCCGACTTGAGTACCTTCCTGTCTCTTCCTTGACCTTTCCTTGGTCAATAGACGTTTGGACGCTTCTTACAATCAATTCCAAGCCCAATTCTGCTACTAGTTTGTCTCTGAATTCAATTGTTTCTATAAAATTATGCCCCGTGTCAATATGCAACAACGGAAAAGGAATCTTGGCCGGGAAGAATGCTTTTTGTGCCAATCGCACCAAGGTGATAGAATCCTTTCCTCCAGAAAACAGAAGAACAGGTCTTTCAAATTGAGCTGCAACTTCGCGGAATATATAAATCGCCTCATGCTCGAGCGAGTTGATGTTTACGGTGCTTTTATTCATCCTTGTTGTTTACTATGAGTGCAAACCACACTCACGGTTAGCAATTTGTTTAGTGGGATCGTAGTACTTGAGTTCATTCGGTAAGCTATGCTCTGCTAGATACTCGTCCAATTGTTGATCAGACCAATTGTAAAAGGGACTCACTTTGATCAGGCCATCGGAATTCTTGGAAACAATATCTATGCTATCTCGAAAAGCTGTTTGCCCCCTTCGCAAATTCGTGAACCACAAATCCGGATTTATCTCTTTCATCGCTCGCGCAAATGGTTCAAGTTTTACTTGTTTCGTAAATAGCACATGCTTTGGGTCGTCTACATCTGGAATCCCAAGAGCCACATCTCGAAAAGCAACGGTTTGACAAGGTATATAGGTGATAACATTTAACGCCAGTTTATCGACCAAAGTACTGGCATATCGATACGTATTGGGAGTGTTGTAGCCCGTATCAATCCAAAGTACTTTCACGTCATTCTTTATTCGAGAAACAGCATGAAGAATCGAAGCCGAATAGGGCCCGAAATTGGTCGTTACAACTGGGGATTCCGCTATGGATAGAGCCCATTTGATGACCTCTTTGGGCGATTTGGATTGTAATTCCTGATTAATCTCCTGTATATTCATATGCGCTCTACTTCCTGGTTTCTTCCCCACTTAATTCCATTCCAAAGCCTTTCATGGCCGTAGTACAAGATCATTTTTGTGATTAGCTCGATTGCCCCAATTGATAACGCAAGAGTGAGTGTTCCTGTGATTAGCCAGGAAATCAACACGGTATCAAATGTTCCGATTATTCTCCAACTAATGGTCTTAACAAGACTTCGTTTTATGGGCTCGTGTTTATCTTCTTTTGTCCTAGACACGCATAAATATTTAATTACCAATGCAATATGATAAAACCCTATAGGTTAGGTAGGGATTGAGAATGCGAAACTAACTCAATAAAGTTAAATACCAAATTAAAATTTAGATTACTGGGAAATCAAATCAGCCAATGAGCAGTTATTGAAAACATTAAGCATACTGTCTCTTACCTCCGCCATAAGGCGATTGACCGAGCATGCTTTTTCATCAACACAATCCTCACAACGCTCATAATAATTCAAACTTACGCAAGGAATTAGAGCAATAGGACCTTCCAGTGCCCGCATCACTTCAGACATCGAGACATCTTTTGGGTCTTTGAGAAGGTAATAGCCTCCATACCTGCCCTTCTTTGATCCCAGAAATCCGCTTTTTCTAAGCGTCAGAAGAATACTCTCGAGATATTTGTGAGAGATGTTCTCACTTTCCACAATGCTTGCAATAGGGACGGGCACATTGCGCTCTTGTTTGGCAATAAACGTGATCGCCTTAATACCGTACTTGGTCTTTTTCGAAAGCATGGGTAAAACTAAGGAAATAGATTTGGCGGCTGAAATTTGAGTTGTTGTCTCTATGATCTTCAAAGGAATTGACGTTTGTCACTAACTCCTCGTTATAAACAGACAATTCTCACTACCGAATCTCGTTGATTAATTCAAATAACATGCTCGAGAATGAAAAGCTGGCTTACCGTATTTTTCTTAGTCTGTATAGTCATGTACCAAAGCACGGGACAAGATGATTTTCATCTCCGCCTGGCAGATTCAACATTGACACTAACACACAATCCCGTCCATTACGACCCGTCTTATTTCAGCATGGACTACCCAAACGGAGACGTCCCAGCCGATAAAGGAGTATGCACAGACGTAGTCATCAGAGCGTACCGTTTAATGGGTGTCGACCTGCAAAAGGAAGTACACGAGGATATGAAAAGCAACTTTCAATTGTACCCTAAGAATTGGGGGCTAACTAGGACTGATAGAAATATCGACCACCGACGAGTACAGAATCTTATGACTTTCTTCAAGCGTCACGGCCTTGAAAAAACGAAGTCGACAAACCAGGATGATTATCTGCCCGGTGATATTGTATGCTGGAGTCTTGGGGGAGGGCTCACTCACATCGGAATAGTCGTCAATCAGAAATCAACTGATAATGAGCGGCATTTAATCGTTCACAACATTGGAATCGGGCAAGTCGTTGAGGATTGCCTCTTTGATTTTAAAGTAATCGGACACTACAGGTACCAGGCACCCTAGTCTAAGGCTGTTTTACGTAATCCCATGTGTTAGATCTTTTCCCATTCAAAAGGCTCACAGTGGCTTTCAAATGCTCTTTGTCAATCAATCGATATTCAATGCGCTGTGGGTAATCGTGGTCAGGATTTATAAAAACCCAGTGTGTTGCACTATGTTCGTCTAGTGCAAATAAAGTAGATGCCTGACCCTGAGGCTCGGCGCGGAAAAACCAGTTTTCCTCTTCTAAGAGAATGGTCATGGTTTCTTGAAATAGCGTATCTCCCTTTTTAACGAAGCACCCCAAACCAACTAGATTACCGTCTAACCCCAAAGTCCAAATTTCCTCTGAAAAATTATCTTTCATAGAAACGGTGCGCCATTTGCCGGTAGGCCAAGTCAAATCACCTTGAAAAGAAAGCCCCAAAAGTGAAGGGATTAAAATGAAACAAAGAGCAATTCGAATCATGGCGCTGGGATGTTTGATTGGTATGCGGTTGGGGAATGGAGTTCCATCCATCGCTCAGGACGAACAATTTCCTTCCATCCTAGAGCGGTATACATCGTATGGGCATCAGCAGTAAGTAAACACCATCTCCGCAAACCCTTAAGATCCGCATGGTTCATGGCTTTCTGGATCATCATCTTTCCGTAACCCATGCCTTGATGCTGAGCAAGAACAAATACATCACACAAATAAGCAAAAGTAGCTTTGTCGGTTACAACTCTAGTGAAACCAATTGTGCGACGGTCGATATACAGCCCAAAACAGATGGAATTGTCGATTGCACGCAGCAAGGTGTCTAACGAAATCCCTTTCGACCAATAACTTTGATTCGAGAGGTAGTCATGAATCATTTCAATGTCCAGCAGGGATGTGTCGGTTGAAATGGATGATTGTTGCATGTATTTCGATTTCAGATCAACTAAATAGGCAATTAACCTAAATCAGAATCCGTGTAGGTCTATGTCGTCACATTCCAAAATTTCAACTTCTCGTTTCATCTTTTTCTGGATGATTTTGAAGTGGTGATCGTCTTCAGGAAGCAACAATGTTATGGCCATTCCCGATGACTCAGCGCGACCAGTTCGACCTATGCGATGGATATAGTCCTTGGGCGAACGAGGTAGCTCGTAATTGATTACGACCGGAAGATCTTCAATGTCTATGCCTCTAGATATCAAATCCGTAGCAACAAGTACTTGAAGCTCTCCTTCTTTAAATTTTCGCAGTGCCTCGGTACGTGCGTGATGGTTTTTCTTACTGTGTGTTGCCAAGGCTTCGATGCCGTTGGTGTTGAGTTTAAGTGCGACTCCATCAGCCTTGCGGACGGATGAAGTGAAGATGAGCACTTGCTTCATGTCATGGTGCTTGATCAAGTATCGCAGGAAGGGTCCACGGCGAACTTCACTCACTGCATAAGCCGTTTGTTTGATCTTGTCGAAGTCAATTTCTTTTGCCTCGATTTCAACCACAACAGGATCTTTAAGAAGCACTTGATTCATCGCTTCCAGGTCTTTTGAAAGGGTAGCTGAGAAGAGAAGGTTCTGGCGCTTTTCAGGAAGAAGCTTGAATATCTCACTCATTTCCGCTTTAAATCCCAGATTGAGCATCTTATCGGCCTCATCAAGGACGAGAACATCAATGTGTCCAATATCAACAGCCTTGGATTTAACCAAGTCCAGCAGTCTACCCGGAGTAGCCACGAGGATATTCACTCCTAAGAGCTTAATCATCTGTGGGTTGATCGACACACCACCATAAACAGCCATCGACTTGACTTTGTTGGGGAGAGAAGGACCGAATAACTTGAATACTTTTTCGACCTGAATTGCCAATTCACGGGTAGGAACGAGCACAAGCGCATTCAATCGTCGATCGCGAATTGGAGACTTCGATTGCATCAGGGTGAGCAATGGAAGCACATAACTCGCTGTCTTACCAGAGCCTGTCGGCGCTATTCCAAGGACGTCTTTCTCTTCCAGAGCAGCAGGAATAACTGCCGATTGAATAGGGAAGGGCTTTACGTAGTAATTATGCCGAAGTGCGTTAACTAGCTTTTCGGGCAGTCCAAGGTCGGAAAATGGCATAAAATGGTGTCGGGCTTTGATTAAATGTATTCGCTATGCGCAAATGTACCGCTAATCGCCAAGGATACTTAATCCTTGCAAGACCAGTCGGTGAAAACGGGGCTATTTTTCGTTTGGATCGTAAAGGCGAATTCCGATTGAGAATTCCCAGAACATTTCCCACCATCGCATTCTTGAGTCTGTCATGCCAATGGTTGTATAATCCATCTCCGCAGTTAAACGGGTGTAGACATACTTTCCATTGTATCCCAGTCCACCGCGTCCTTTGACTACGGCCGGAAATTTCCAATGTCTGTGTTCACCTCTGTCATCAGTCCACTGACGAACCTGGGGGCCAGATCCTGTGTACAGAAATAATCCCATATTCCAATTTCCTTGCCCAAACGCGGCCACATAGCCATAACCAAACATGAATTGCACGTTATTGATCCACATTTCAGTCATGTCACCTGTTTCAGAATATCCGGCACGTTCATAGAAAGGGACGAAAGAACTGTCATTCTGAAATTTCACAAATCGTTCAGCAATCAAAAATGTGAAAGCACCTGCACTCTTTAGTTGGCGTTCAGACTGCTCAAAGAGCGCCTTGGCCGAAACATTTTTGGAAAAAGTCCATCGCATAGAGGCATTGAAACTCCTTGCGCGTATATCGGAACGGTACTTCTCCGCATTTAGATCACTGTACAGCGTGTCGGTCAGTAGCTTTTCGTTTTGGAGTACGAACCCACTGTATTCCGAATAACTCATATTCATGCCGAAGATCCTGCCTTCAATTCCAAACCCAAATTGCTGGAATCGTGGTGTAAAGTCTCCTGCTTGTATAGGCTGCTTTAAAGGGATATTTCTTTGGTATGAGAAACGGAGAAACTTGAACATAAACTCGCCGCCAATGTTCAATCCCGAGGCAGAGCGATAGGCGAGTGAATTTTCTCTTCCTTCTTTGTCCCCAATGGTGAAGAAATCAATGTGCTGCTGAACAAAAGGACGCAGACCGATAAGTGGCTGAATGACCTCCACATATTCTTCATCTTTAGGCTTTATCTTTTCGTCCTGACTAGCAGCACTGTATGAAATGGCTATCAGCAGGGTGAAAAGCAATACGCGGACTGAAAATGTAGTTCTGTGTGAAACCATTGGTGTTAATTCAATTAAGCTCAGCAAAAATAGAAAAAAGTGGAATTTCGAGATGTATTCTATGCTGCTATTCCCTTTCGATCATGAGGTGATAGGCCTCACTATCTCCAATTTGTCGAGCGATAGTCCCTTTTGTAAATGGTTTGAAATAGATTTCCTGATCAATTTCTCCCGTTTCTTGGTAGGTTCTTTTTACAAACTCCAAAATATTCCCCTGGTCGTCAGTTACTTCGCTTTCAGTAAATTTCTGATCTTGGTTGTAATCAAATGTTGTCGTAGTCCATTGAACATCTTTTGTACTATCGAAGCACTTGATCTCTGCTGGATCGTTAAAAGGGGTATAGGTCGCCAATTCCAACAATACAATAGATTTCTCATTGTTTTGGACAGACTTGCGTATTACCTGTCCTTTGGCATTGTGCAGACATGTTTCAAAGGCTAGAAGAACACTTTTTGAATCCAGGACCCGCAGTTCTGAAACCAGAGGGTTGGGCCATTTGTATTCATGTCTTTCTAACTCATTGTCTCGAGCATCAAAGAACTGTCTGGTAAAACCACCGTGTCCATCTTCTGTTTTGACGATGTGTTCACTGAGCTCACCATTTTCCTTTTGGACAATATCTGTAACACCGTTCTCTGAAACAATTAACTCCTCAAAGAAGACAGAATCATTTTTTGATCGAGTAGTGCGAATGATTTCATTTTCCTCATACTCGTATGCGGTTACAATTTTTTCATCGTCGCCCAATTCCTCCGACTGACCTATGGTTTGACCAAGTTCATTGTACTCAAATATGGAGACTAGATAAGGCTTGCCTTGATGGAAGTCAATGCGTTTTGTCAGTTGGCTTTTTTCGTCAAAAGACTCTTCCGAAACGAGAATCTTGGATTCTCCTTCAGCGTTGTATGTTCGAAGTATCAATTTTAGAGATTGGTCTTGTAAGTGTCAATCTTCTCCTTTAATGCCATAAGCTTTTCATGCATTTCTGAATTTGACAAAGAGTCAAAATTATGGGAGAACTCATTGTAGGTAAGATCACCAAACTCACGGAAGAAATTTGGCGTGCCATGGGCGTTTGCGCTCATCTCTGAGTATTCTTCAAGAGAGATTTTTCTAGTTTGCAAACTAGTTTGAATCTCATTGAAAAGCGCTTCATTATCATGGTTTGTATCCTCAACGACTTTTGTACTGTCGCAAGATGTAAACCCAAGAAAGGCCATGGTGAGAAACAAGAGAATACTTGATTTGAATTTCATGGTTGTTGTTTTGTGCTTGGAAGTAAGTTAAGAATTGTAGGCAAACTGGCAAATGATTAATCTTTCAGCCCGCTATCTATCCATGAAAGTGCTCTATATCCAAATTGATCACTGTACCACTTCTGTACAATATTTCCATTACGGATATAGAAAAAGCTCGGAAAAGCTCCATCACATAATTTGATAAGGCTCTCTTCATCAGGGGATAAGTGAAATTCCAAAGCATGCGAATTGGTTTCTTCTATAAATGAATTGAGCTTGTCTTGTTTTAGGGTATAAACATATACGACTATGTCAAGCTTCTCATTCCTTGCAATAAGTTCCCGCAAGTTTATCATTGAGGCTTTACATTGGTCGCAATCCACATTGGCAATTGCAAGGAGTCCGTCAAAATCAGGATTCTCATTGATTACTTCTTGAAGGGTAGCATTGTCGGTAAACTGGTTGGGAGAAATGTGCTCACCACGCTTCTGAATGTCCTGAAGATAGATTGGATTCAAAATGAAGTAGGGAAGAGCCATCATGAGAGCAATACCAAGTACCACAACCAACTTCACCCAAAACTTTTTTTCTAGGGCTTTCCATATAATATTGCAGCAAAGCATCGTGACTCCTAGCAACAAGGCTATTGGCAGCAAGTAGGATGCAAACCAGTCCAACTTCCACGTGAACACGGTGAAATTGATGATTTGAAAACTGAATAGGGTGACTAGAGCAGCGATAATAAGTGCCGCAACAAATTTTATTAGTTGCATGAGATTGCGTCTGGGTATATTTCTAAACGTAAATCGAATTGCCAATTTAGACCATTCTTCATTCGAAATCTTCGCTGGTAACAGTAAAGAAGCACGATTGTTGAACTAAACTTCCTCGCTTGTTTTGCTTGACAATTTCTTGCGTCCAATTCCCTTCGTCTTCTATTGATTTGATGAGGACAAGTGAGTCTTGAAGTCCAACGCGAATAGACTCAAATGCATCTAAACATGGCACTGAATTAGAGTTCCCGCCTCGTTGTGTGGTCACATGAATAGTCTCTGAAGTGTGCGGATCAATGTAGGTGCTATCATTGGTTGAAGTCGCATTATAGCCAACATATACCCACATCGGATAGTTGCTATTGTTTTCGACTTTCTTTAGATAGGTTGTCTCTCCTTCGCAACTAGTTAACGCAATTGTTATTGCGATAAACGCAAATAGACCTAAGGAACGCATATATATGGTTTATATGTGAATGTTAAGGGCTTCATTTGCAAATATACCGATGCTTCATGCTGAGATATATCTGCAATACGAGGTGACTCAAGAAATAGGTGCGTTTCTAATCGAAAAACCTTATTGATCTGTCTTAGAATATTCTAAATAGCCTCCCAATACATTGTAAAGCTCAGGGAAATGTTCTCCAGAAATCTTATTCATCGCACTTTTACTGCGTCCGCCCGATCGACAATAAATTATCGTTGGCTTGTCTTTCGATAGCTCTTCCATCAATTTAGTAAAATTGTCATCGTGCCAATTGATATTTATAGAGCCTTCAACATTCCCATCCTTATATTCCTCAGGAGTGCGTACGTCGATTAAGTGGTATTTGGACATATCCATGGTAAGAAACTCGGCTATTGTAATGTCTTGGGCAGAATAATTGCCATTTTGAGCAGTTGCATTGTCCGGAGAACAAGCTGTAAGAATTGCCAATAATAGCAGGCTAATAACTGATAACGTTCGCATAAGAATGTGTGTATGTGGTTAGAGCGATCAGACTACAGTGAGTTCCAACTTCCGCCGTTTTTTGCTTCAATTCCGTGTTGCTTTAAAAAGCTGGTTGCTTGGCCGCTTCTTGCTCCTGATTTGCAAACTAGAATCAATGGCTGATCCATCTCTTTGATTCTGTCCAATTCAGAACTAATTCGATCCAATGGGATATTTTCACTTCCTGCATAGTGCCCGCCTTCAAACTCACCAGGTGTTCGCACATCAATTACTTTTGCTTCTTGTTCCATCGTTTTCTTTGTTTTCTTTCCAACAGAAAAGAGTGATCCAAACTTCATCATTGTTTCTTTGATTTAAAGCACAAATTTAGAATCATTTATTCGGTTCATCTGTGACTGCGGACACACAATCACAATCACTCTGGTTTCCAGCTGTTTACATCGAAGTCTAAAGTTAATATTGATTTCGATGTACATTTGCGCTTGTCGCTATGAATGAAAACATCTCCATACTCGTTTCCTCAGAAACTCTGTCGCTTAAAAATTGCTCAGATTTTGTCAAAACTGCTCAGTCTGGAGGCATTACTGTATTTGAAGGAACCGTTCGAAATCATACCAAGGACAAAGAAGTACTGAAGCTCGATTTTGAGGCCTACGAACCCATGGCGCAAAATGAAATGCTCAAAATCGCTGAGCTTGCTATAAAGAAATGGCCGGTGCATAAAATTGCGATTCATCATAGGTATGGAAGCCTGAGTATTGGAGAAACTCCTGTAATTATCGCTGTTTCATCAAGCCATAGAGGAACAGCTTTTGAAGCATGTGAATTTTGTATTGACGAGCTCAAGAAAACCGTGCCCATCTGGAAAAAGGAGTTTTTTGCCGATGGTGAGGTATGGGTTGCTGCCCACCCTTAGAGGTTTGCACGATAATTTTCTAAATCTTCTGGAGTATTCATGTTGTGCAGAAATGCATCAGAATCAGCATGGATCAAATGGGTATCCCCACTGTTGATAAGCACCTTGCGCGGACAACTATAACCTTGATTAAGGAATTGCAATAAATGCAAATAACTCTTAGGCTCCCATATAGAAGCTAGTGGCTCGGGAAACCCCGAATCTGGACTGATGTAGGATGTTGCAACTGCCGCAGGTACTCGGTTCTTAACAAGTTTTTCCAATGCCTTTTGTCCGAAATTTGGCAGGTCTATGGCCAGTACCAGCCATGCGGCATCAGGGTCAGTCATAAACGCCGACACGATAGCGCCAAAAGGTCCCATATCCGTAAGTCGATCTGGAATGGTATTGTAGAGTGGCTTTAGGTCGGCCTCTTGATCTTGTCGGCAACTGACAAAAGCCTTGTCAACAAATGGAGTAAGTAGATCGATCATGTGCTGACGTTGATTGATGCCATGCAATTCAATGGAGCCTTTGTCTTGGCCCATCCGTCTCGATTTCCCGCCAGCGAGAATCAGTCCGTTTAACCTCGGAGTGACCATCACTTTTTGCTTTAGGAGATCAGCAATAGCAGCGATGTCCGTGATTTGCAATACGGGAAGATCTTGGTATCCCAAATCGCTATCGAGCAGGAAGTCATGCACCTCTGTTTGATCATCTAGAAGAACAAATCCAACGACATTGGTTAGCCTGTCCAATTTGCGTTTTACAGATTCATATTTACTCGAATCGATAAGAATCAATTGCTGGAAAGCGTGAAAATGATTTCCATTGACGAAAATCAGGTCCGAATTGTTCAATAATGGACGGCGAGCATAAATATCAAATTGATCTCGCACATCGAAGCGATGAAAATTCACCTTATCGCTCAACTCAGAGTAAAAGGCCGAACTTGCTTCGCCTTCGCCATGCTCCGCATCAATGTATGATGAACGATTCAAGCCAAGAACTTCTGAGAGCTTCTCGGACAATTCTTGTATCACAGAGCATTTGGTACCCAATATACCTATCTCGTGTCTGCCATATTCACCAAAACTCGGTTTGGCCAATGGCGGGTGTTTATGATGTTTTCCGCTCATAATCTCGCTTTCCACCGTGTTTTTCAATCAATATAGTCGGCCCGATCACCATTTCATGGGTAAAAGCCTTACACATATCGTAAATCGTCAGAGCCGCAATAGAGGCCCCTGTCAGGGCTTCCATTTCCACTCCGGTCTGACCGGTCGTCTTGGCCAGACATCTAACTATAGCACTCGATCCAATAAGCTCAATTTCAATGTTCACCTTTGACAGAGGGAGAGGGTGGCACAAAGGGATAAGGTTGCTACATTGCTTAGCACCTTGGATTCCCGCAATAATAGCGGTTTGAAAGACTGGGCCTTTCTTACTCTGAAGTTCGCCATTATTAAAAACCTCAAGAATTTCCTCAGTCAGTTCAACACGAGACTCGGCAACAGCCATGCGTTCCGTGATGTTTTTGGAGCCAACATCAACCATACTGGGGTTATTGTCCTTGTCTAAATGAGAAAATGTGCTCATGATCGGAATGAATAAATTGGGAATACTTCTCCTTTCTCAAAGGTATCTCTTTCGGCTGGCAACTCCATGAAAGCATCCGTTTCTACAAGGTTGGCTAAATCTCCGGAACCTTGTCCGGGGACTGGTGTGGCTTCAATTGAGCCAGTGCTAGCCATCGTCGTTTGGACTTGAAGGAAATAGGTAAGTGCCGGCTTGAATGCAAAGGATCTTGCCAGAACAGCATAAGACTTTTGTATCTGCTGCCCCATGCTGGCAGTCAACCAAGGAACAAAATACCTCCATCCGCACATATAGGTAGATACAGGGTTCCCAGGAAAGGCAAAAACAGTTACTCCTTTTCCTTGACCAAACCAAAATGGCTTTCCAGGACGTTGTAGCACTTTATGAAAGAGCTTATCAATGCCCATGGTCTTCAAAACTCCAGGCACAAAGTCTAGCTTGCCCATTGATACTCCTCCGCTGAGCAGGATGACGTCATATTCAGGCAGCCTGCTAGTCAGCTGAGCTTGAATTTCTTCTTGCTTATCGGTAACGTGCAATAGATCGGCTTCTAGACCAAGCTCGGAGCACATCGCTTTCAAGGCATGCACATTCGACTTTCTGATCTGATGGGGCAGTGGTGTCTCAGAAACTTCAACTAGTTCGTCACCTGTACTTACGATGAGGACTCTTGGTTCCGTCAAAACGGGAATCTCGAACTTGCCAACTGTTGCAAACAAACCTATCTCGGCTGATGAGATTTTGCGTCCTTTCTTCAATATAAGCGAGTCTTGTTTTCTGTCAGTTCCTTCACGATGAATGTGATTGCCCTGTTTGATCGTATCAACAGAAATTGTAGCTACACCATTTTCTATGCTCACATCTTCGTACCGCACAACAGTATCACAGTGCTTTGCTAGAATGGCTCCTGTCATTATTTCCAGACAAGCATTTTGATCGATCAGACTTTTCTTGATTTGGCCAGCGGCCTGAAGCCCTTCAACCTTGAAAGAGCGCTCACCTTGCTCGTATGCTTTGTAATTGATAGCAATCCCGTCCATCATAACACGATCGAAAGGTGGGAAATTGCGGTCCGCAGCAATGTCTTCCGCTAAGATTTTGCCATTGGCCGTATCGAAGGCAACTGATGTGGTCTTGGGTGAGAATAATGTGCTCAGTATGATCTTATTGGCCTCGTTGACTGAAATCACGCTTGAATAGGTTTATCCTCCAATCGTAGCCATTGACTCGCGACTTTGAGAGGTGTTATTTGATGATTCGGCTTCAAAACCGTCTTTGGGCTTGAGAGAAATAGCCAGGCGAATAGCCTTTTCAATAACTTGGTTGTCAGACTCTGTTCGAAGTAGATGGCGCAGATCCAGGACTCCTGAATCATATAAACAAGTCTTGAGCTGACCAGTAGGCGTCACGCGAATTCGGTTACAGCCTCCGCAGATTGTTCTTGTAAATGAAGGTATAATACCAACTCTTCCTTTAAAACCGGGAATCGAGAAATTCTTAGATGTTTCGGTAATTGGGGAGTCTAGCTTTGTTATTCCTGGATGAAGGGATCTTAGCTCGTTCTCAATCTGGTTAGCTGACCAAGATTCTTTCCTTAGAAAGTCGCTACCATTGAAGGGCATCTCCTCAAGAAAACGCACGTCAATAGGATTATCTTTTGCCAATTGAATTAGGTCATTCATCTCATCGTGGTTGACACCATACATGTGAACGACATTGATCTTTACTTGGATCTTTTCTTTTAGCAACTGCTCAAAAGTATTCATCACCTTGTGGAATTCATCTCTCCTAGTGATTTCTAGAAACTTTGCTTGATTTAGCGTGTCCAAGCTCAAGTTTATCCCTGAAATCCCCGCGTCCTTGAATTCTTTAACCTTATCGGCAGAGACAGTGCCATTGGTTGTAACGTGAATATCGTCAATCCCTTTTATTGCCGACAGTCGGCGAATAAAGCTCAACAGATCTCGTCTTACAAATGGCTCACCTCCAGTAATACGCACTTTGTTGACTCCCATTTCGGCATGGATTTCAGCTAGGCGAATCATCTCTTCAAAGGACAGCAGGTCTTTGCGCTCCACGAAATCAATACCACAATCAGGCATGCAGTAGAAGCACCTCAAATTGCAGCGATCGGTAACCGCCAATCGCAAATAGCTAATTGTTCGACCGTGTTTGTCTTGTAGCATTAACAGTAGGAATTGGGATTTGGAAAAGCTTGACTCTCGTCCTCATTTGGTCGGTCGGTCAAACAGGCGAAGTCCTTCTCGATGAGTAAGCGCAGACCGCCCTTGACGCCATTGTCGATAGATTCCTCTATGCTAGTTTGATCGCTCTTCGCCCATTTTGTGATCACCTCATCAGGAACTTGAATCTCAATTCGGTTTCCTGAATAGATCGCGCAAATTTGATCCGTATTGTTTCGTACTAGGGTATAGGCCAGTTCGTCCCCAGGCAATCGACCAAAGTGGATGCAATCGGCAACACGTCCATCAATCATAAGTTGGGTCACTTCATCTTGCATTAGACGTAGTCGGAGTGAATCTCCTTTAATCCTGATTTTCATGTTTATTTTTTTGATTCGAGAATATACTCATCAAATTTAGGCCTTTCTTTATTCTCAATAACGTCTACACCTTGTTGAACTGAAATAGTAAAGTGATCTGATCCGATCTTCTCGGTTAATCCCGAAACAAATAGCTTGTCTCGAACAGGGCCCTTAACATTTGCGATGACCAACTTAATGCCATTTGCCTTTAGGCTTAAAAAAAGATCAGATAAGAAGTGTATGGCGCTTGAATCAACCATGTTCACACTTTCAAAACTCAATACTAAGCCATGCATTTCAGGTTTATACTGCTCCAGAATCTCATTGAAACGATCCTGGACATAGTTCAAATTGGCAAAGTATAGACGCGCATCTAAACGTAGAACAATGATGTCTTTTCTTTCAATAATTTGGTCAAAACGATCGATGTTGCGATAAACGTCCGTACCAGGAACGCGACCTAGCACAGCTATGTGCGGACGAGTAGTGCGTAAGATTATAACACTCAAAGAAAGAAGGACTCCTAGACCAATTCCTTGCTCAATACCCAGAAATAAAGTACCGAAAAATGTAATGACAAGCATGGCAAAATCACTTTTGTCAGATTTCCACAGATTAATCGGCTCTTTGATATTGACTAGTCCAAAGACAGCAACCATGATGACTGAGGCAAGAATTGCTTTCGGTAAAAAGAAGAAGAGAGGAGTGAGGAGCAGAAGCGTTATACCAATGAGGGTCGCGCTTATTATCGCAGCCACTCCAGATTTGGCACCGGCTTGATCATTTACGGCGGTCCGACTGAAACCTCCAGTTACTGGAAAAGACTGGAAAAACGAACCTGCGACATTGGCCAATCCCAGTCCAATGAGCTCTTGATTTGCTTTGACTTCGTAGTCCCTATGTTTGTTTTGAATGGTTTTAGCTACCGCAAATGATTCTACAAAACCGATCAACGAAATAGTAAAGGCAGCGGGGAGAAGCAGCTTGATTTGCTCCCAATCGATGTTGGCAGCCTGAAATTTCGGAAGGTCACTTGGTATCTCTCCCACAATTTTAACTCCTGCTTGGTCGAGGTTGAACAAGTAAACTACACCAATTCCAAGAACTACGGCCACCAATTGAGCAGGGACCTTTTTCAAATACTTTCGAGCCAAAATGATAACGACCATGCCGCCTACAGCAATGGCTATAGTGATCCAGTTCCATTCGGCGAACTTGCTAAAAGCGTTGATGACGGTCTCATGTATATAATGGCTTTTGGAAATATCAACTCCCATTACGTGTTTGAGCTGACTGAATCCAATGATTAGTGCAGCGGCACTGGTAAAACCACTAATGACAGGATGTGACATGAAGTTGACCAAAAAGCCCATGCGAAATAGGCCCAACAGCAATTGGATGACACCTACCATGAGCGCTAGAACGATTGCTAGCTCGATGTATGCCTCGCTCCCTGATTCCGCGATGACGCCTATGCCTGAAGCGATAAGTAAAGACACCATGGCCACCGGTCCTACAGCAAGTTGGCGAGAAGTTCCAAAAACAGCATATACAATAAGGGGAACGATAGAGGCGTAGAGTCCATATTGCGCAGGGAGTCCGGCAATGAGAGCATATGCCATACCTTGAGGGATAAGCATAACGCCAACCGTAAGACCAGCAAATAGGTCTGACCGAAACCAGTCCTTATTGTATTCCTTGATCCAACCTAACATTGGGATGTAGTTCTTCATAGACTTCTATTGTTCTGTAAAAGTACTGAGCATCTTAATCATTGGATGTAACAAGTGTTACGAAGAAAAGGAGGTGCGTTTATGAGCTATTCTTCGCCCACTTCATTGATGTATTGATTGAGCCAACCAATCATTTTACGCGACATGTCGTTGAAATATCTTTTTGTTCTATATGAACTGATCCATTCCACACCACGAATAGCATTTGTGAAGAATATTTCATCAGCTACTAGCAGGTTTTGTGGATTAAGAGAACATTCATATACCTTGATGTTGTTCTCAAGGGCAATGTTTATCACATTCATTCTCATGGTGCCAGCAACGCACCCATCATCTAGTGATGGTGTGTAAAGAACACCATTGGAAACAAGGAATATATTACTTCGAGTTCCCTCAATGATAGATCCTCTTTGATTTTGAATCAAGGCATCATCAAGTTTCTTTTGCTGAGCAAAAATGCTTCCCATGATATACAGGCTGCAATTAAGAGCTTTGAAAACGGAAAGAATATTGATGTCTTTTTTTATGTCAGGATAGATGTCCACGTTCATTCCGCGTTCATTCATCTTGAAGAAGTTGTCCTCAAGAGGAGTAATTTCAGCGATAATCTCCAAATCATTGCTCGTGGGAGCAAACAAACCTGAGCTTTTACGGCAGAACGTCATTCTTACCCTTCCGCCTTGATTGATGCCGTTGTGCTCGGCCAATTTATCAATCATGGATTGAAGTGCGGCAACCGTAAGACTTTCGGGAAGGTTAATTTGAAAAGCTTTGCAGCTATCCACAATTCTGTCGTGGTGGTGCTTGACGAATCGCGCTTCACCATTTATCACACGGATGCTTTCAAAAAAGCCATCACCATAACGAAACGCGCGGTTTGACATAGGAACCATAGCTCCTTCCGCATCCACATATTCACCGTTGTATAAAGCTTTTCGCATAAAGGGCTAAACTAACAAATCATGAATTGCCATCAAAGACGAATTTCGTTCAATTCTCACTCCGCGAATGCCAGCATTTTCACCTGCCAGAACATCCGATTCCTTGTCACCCACTATAAAAGAATGATTGCGATCGCCATGGTGCAATGCTAGAGCCCTTTCAATCATCAAAGGAGAAGGCTTCCGACTAAGTGAATTAGAAATCTTATTGTGGTGTTCAGAAATAAAAATATCTAATATTGGTACTCCGTTTTTCACAAATATAGAGGTCATGTGTTCATGAAGCTTATGCACGTCATCTAGCGTATACAGTCCTTTAGCAATTCCTCCTTGATTGGTAATTACTACAAGAGCATACCCTTTTTGATGCGCGCTTTGCGCAAATGAAATAACACCAGGCAAGAAGTGAAATTTTTCTATTTCCCATGTATAGTCCCCGGGGTCTTGGTTTATGACGCCATCCCTATCTAAAAAAAGAATTTTTCTCGGTGCACACATATTGAAATGATCGAACCCCAAAAGTAATCAAGGATCCACACTAAAAGTAATATCCACAAGGAAAATTCGATTTTCTTAATGACAAATTCTAAATTGATGTAGGTCGTATATGTATATGTTGAAAACCTTGTTAGTATATTCAAGACACTA
>JBLHIB010000039.1:0-24535 GCA_047615865.1 Gammaproteobacteria bacterium | reverse complement strand
GGTTTTTCTTGCTTTGAGGCTTCGCCAAATGGATCTGTGAGATGGGTTTTTAAGCGGGTAAGTTCCAAAACTCAACGAGCACAAAGTGAGAGGTCATAAAATTGACTCCAATCGATGAGGCGCCTAAATTTGCAATCTTGGGGCTTGGGGTAAAGCCCCCGAGGGGAATTTGGTCGGTTGGTTTCACACCGGAAAAACCTTCCGAGCCACGGACATTGTTTGGGATTCGAGCAGCCCCCAATCATTTGCGCTCGCGCCAATAAAACAAGAAAATAATTATCCACTAACCATACTATAGAGTCATTACTTGTTGGAAGTATTCTAGTAAGCTTTGCCCGAATTCGTCAATCATTAGTCCCCAAACTCTCCCCAACAGAACCAGTAAATTGGAAGTAGCGACCTTTCCTCCGTTAATCAGGCCTTCAGGAGGTGCAAATCTAGCCGAAAAATTCAGTGGCTTCATCAAATTTCACATTGCGTGAAGTCAAAATAACGCCAAGACATTTAAGAAGTATTGAGGTTTATTAAGAGACTGGCGAAGAGATGGGTTTTCCTTCATGAGAGATGAATAGTGTGGTTTAAATTTTTCAATTTTATTGAGCAAAGGATTTAACTGTTGAGAACCCAAGTGACTATCTTTGTTTAACCGAGCACACCAAATGAAAACGAGTGTTGGCTATTTCCATAATTCGTCAATAGCTAAGTGATTTTATCACAATAGATATTAAGTACAATTAAATAAAACATGATTTACAGACTTATAATTTTCTTGGTCCTCAATTTTGCAGCGCTAGCAATAGGAGGATTATTTACCAGCAATGGTGTAACTTCTGAATGGTACATCAATTCAGCCAAGGCTCCATGGACCCCTCCTGGTTGGGTATTTGGCGCTGCTTGGACAACAATCATGATTTGCTTTACTATTTACATGTCTTATTTGTGGCTTTCCTTTGAGAACAAGAAGCTTCTCATTGTTTTATTTGCAGTGCAATGGATACTCAACATCGCATGGAACCCCATTTTCTTTCATTATCACAACGCAGCGGCCGGCTTAGTTGTCATTGCCGGACTTACAGCGCTGGTTGGATTCTTTCTGGTCAATTATTGGCCTGAATTGAAAGTGAAATCGATTCTGATACTTCCTTATCTCATTTGGTTGTTGATTGCTACTTCTTTGAATGGGTATATCGTTTTGAAGAATTAGTCTTTGCTGGAAATAACCGCTTTATTATGCATACCAGCTTGAACTGATAGCGGCGATGCTATGAATACCAGGATAACTAGCGTCGGATAGTCTCTCTATCCTTATGAAATCGACTCGTTGCTGAACAATCCGGACTCCGAAGATCATTTTATTAGGACAATCGTGACTAATAATATCGCTGATGTTCAGTCCTTCATACTGAAAAGGAGGATCCAATTAATCCTTGATATATTGGGCAAGGAATTGGTATAAGGATGGAAGGGTATTCAAAAAGAAAAACTCGATTTTGGATTGTTTGGCCTGCGCTGAATACTTAATCAAAAAGGAAATAACAACGCCCGAATCTCTAATAGGATGCGGCAATAGCGCCGGCGGACAGGTCGTTGCTCAAGCGGTTAATGAAAGACCTGAGTTGTTCAATACAGTCATTTTGGATCATGCCTATTTGGACGTGATAAATACCATGATGAATGACACGCTCCCGCTCAGCGTTGATGAGTTCAAAGAATGTGGCAACCCTGAGGACAAAGACGTTTATGATTACATAAAAGGGTACTCGCCATATCAGAACATCAAACCACAAAAATATCCCAATGTACTTCTGATTGCCAGCTACCAAGATTATCAAACACCTATCTGGCAAATTGCAAAGTACGCGTCAAAACTCAGAGCGAACAATTTGGGGGATTCTGAAGTTGTCATGTTGACAGATATGAATAGCGGGCACGGCGGCAATGCTACTGGCAAAGAGTGGATTAAGTTGTCCGCAGAAACGTATTCGTTTGTTCATTTGAAACAATGAAAAACTGTCACCTAGAAATTAGAGCTGAGAATTGAGTCTGAACATGGATTTCAAATTGGAGACTACTTCTTTCCTGCAAGGAATCTCTTTTGCGCCTACTTCTGTTTTAAAGCAAGATCTGGCACTAGTCATTCTAAGTTGGCGATTCAATCAAGAAAGGAAATTGCCGAACTTGATCAGATCGGTATGTCCTCGGAACCTCATTTGAATTTATAAATGTCAGACAATCAGGATCTTGTCAAGTCAAGATGCTTTCCTGTGAGTTCGAAAACATCACCAATGCCGATTGGAATATTCACTGTAGCGATATTATTCAGTTCGAAGATTAATAAAGTGGCATCTTTACGTTTAAGATGGGCCGTTCCAATCTCAGTGATATTTTTATTATAAATCCACTTAACCATAGTTTTCAGCATGGAGTTTAGCCATATTCGATACAAGAAGCCCATTTATCGTGTTAAATCAGCGCTAAAAGAACATCTTAAGCACTATTCTCGCCTCGATAATTTACCTGTTACATACGATGATCTTAGTCAATTCACAGAGCTATTTCCACTTGTCGATGACAATGGCAAAACGACTTTGTGGCATATGGCAATGTACAATGCCGATAGTCTAGAAAGCCTTACAAAGGACCTGGTTGAAGTCTACCAAAAGTTGATTTCAGGAGGGGATAACAATCCCTATCTTAAAATTGATCGTATCGATTTTTGCTCTTTTGGCAACTCCAAACCTTTTCGTGTTCGCGTAGTGAATGAAATCAATGATAATCATGATTATTTCTACGTGAAAAAGGCCGATTCTTCTAGGATCTATGGCTTGGAACTGGAAGAGATATTTTCTCCAGATAGGGTAAACTATATTGTGGACAAACAAACATTGGTCGAGGAACACATTGTTGGGATTCCTGCTGATGATTTTATTTTGAGAAATAAGGATATTCCCATTGTCAACAGATTGAGGTTTGCGAAGGAGTTTATTAAATTCAATGAGCGTTCTTTTGTCCGACTATTGGGCGACATGCGCGCTTATAATTTCGTAGTGGAAATCACGGAGGATTTTGACAATATTCAATACCGTTTGCGGGCCATGGACTTTGATCAGCAAAGCTATGAAGGTCGAAAAAACATCTACAAGCCTCAGTTCTATAAGGACAACATTGAATTGGTCAATCTCGTGCAGGAGCTCATGGGAAAAGAAGTGATAAGTCAATACCAGCGTATTGAGCGTGTTGCCATGAAGAAACGATTTTTTGCTTCGCGCCAGCGGACAAGAAGCCTGCTTCGAATAATGCGGAAGGATCGAATCTCAACCAATGAAAATGTTTTCAAACTTCGTCAAGAGCTCAGCGGGCATCACAATGATGAGGATTTCCTCAAATTGAAAAGCATGGGCGATATCCTAAATCGACACTTGGAAAAGAGTCTTAGTGTAAGTATCCTTTCGAAATCGACGCTTTTGGAGTAGTCGTTTCCATGAATGCAGGAGTATGTGCCAAAGCGTTTACCCGATGCGTTTGACATCCAATTGAAATATGCATTGTCGGATCTGGCCAAGATTAGGGCATTGCTATTTAAATCAGGAAAATGAATCGATTATTAATTGTCCCAGTGCTTCATGTCGCAGCCGCCTGCTCTCAAAATCAGAATACTAACGAAGAAGAGGAAAGTGCAGCTCTTGAGTTTAATCTGATTTTAGGCTGCTCGAAATGGATCTTCAAAGGATAGGTGACACAATGGTGTTCGATATTGGATTGTAATGACGCGTTAGTGTGTTATATTCGGTGGTCGTTTGTAAAGCAAAATAAATAGTGCTAACCATGAAAATTAGGAAATGATTTTAAACTATGTTCACTGGGATCCAGACCCGGAGTTAATAAACATCTTTGGAATTTCGGTTCGTTACTATGGAATGCTATTTGTAAGTGGAATAATTCTCTGTATTAAATTGTTGGGCTGGATTTTTAAAAGAGAAAACGTTCCTTCTGAAAATATAGAGAAGTTATCTATTTACGCCGTGATTGGGATTTTCGTAGGAGCTCGATTGGGGCATTGTTTGTTTTATGAACCTTCCTACTTTCTCTCGCATCCAATCGAAATGATTTTGCCAATTGCTCTTCCCCCAGGTGGTGGTTTTGAATTTATTGGTTATCAAGGATTGGCTAGTCATGGTGGAGCGTTGGGATTGTTGATTGCCCTTTATTTCTATTCCCGAAAGACCAAACACTCCATGATTGATACAATTGATTTGATCGCAGTTGCTACAGCCCTTGGTTGTGGTTTTATTCGAGTTGCGAATTTTGTAAATTCAGAGATCATAGGAATTCCAACTACAAAACCTTGGGGAATAATCTTTGAACGGGTAGATAGTATTCCTCGACATCCAGCTCAACTTTATGAGTCGATTTCTTATTTTGTCATCTTTGGGGTTATGATGATCCTATACATTAAAATGAGAGATAGACTCAAAAACGGATTCTTATTTGGGCTTGTACTTGCTTTAATATTTATTGCAAGATTTTTAGTGGAATTTGTGAAGGAAAACCAAGTCGGATTCGAAGATAGCATGGTTTTAAACATGGGCCAGCTTTTGAGTTTGCCTTACATTGTTGTTGGTATTGGATTTATGATGTATGGATTAAGGAAAACATCAAAACTGGCCGCACAGCAATATTCATAGGTCATTTGTCAGATAGTACTAGATTTTAACCTGAAGTACCTACAATAGATACAAGGTGTATGGATAGGCATACTTGATAGGGACTAGAATCCTTTGATTGAGTCGCTCTTGAAGAGAATTTTGCTGCTGATAGAAAATTCAAAGCCAACTAGTCTTCATATCAATCGTCGTTGAATTTAAGTGTTCTCATACCTCCAACTTCAAAAAATCAGGATATCTCAAAATAGCAGCTACCCAAACAAACACGATCACCATAGATTGCAATCCAATGTTTTGCGTATGCGCTAAATGACCGGCGATTGCCCCACTCATAAGCACGGTCATAAGGATAGTGCCAATACATCCGGTTTTTGGAATCACGAACAGAACAACAGCTATCAATTCACCTATAGCAACGACTGAAGTCAGCTCTTTAAATCCAATTGATGCCATGTTGGCTTGCATACCTTCGTCTGTGAATTTCCCAATGACTCCTAATGCAGGCGCTAGGGCGGCTATAATTGTGAATACCTAACCTAGAGTTTTTCTTGATTTGCTCATGATAATATTATTGCTGTGGTTAATTGAGGTCTATCCATTTGACATTATTGGATAGACCTTAATTTTTGTTGGGATATCTTTGAGTATTGTATTTTTCTTATCGATTTCATTCATTTCTTCTTTGCTCGGCGGTGATATTAGACACTTTACAATAGAATGGAGGCTAAATTCTACAGAAGCAATACAAGCGAATTCCATTACTTCAATCCAGAAATAATATAATCATAGATTGGGTTTTCAGTAGTATCTATTGGGTCAGTAAAGCTTCTCGTAATAAATCTAGGTGATTTGATCATCTGCCGGTCGATCATCTCACTTATGGTCACATAAAATTCAGACGATGTTTTTCCCACCAACAGAGGGAGTAAACTTTGATTGGAATTCCACAACCTCAATATTTCTACAAATCCATTCAAGTACAAATAATCTTTCGTGAATCCACCTCCTCGGAATATCCTTGTGACTATCGTATAGGCATCGTCGGAAGGAACGTTCTGATTCTGATTCAAGTAGTTGAAACACTCAATGAAGTCGGCACCGGTGCACATCATATCTGTAACGATAACTCGCATGGCCAGCTTCTTCAATCGCTTCAAAGTGATATTTCCACTTAAATATTCGGCCAATATCGCGAGGCCTTCTTGGGTTTTTGTATTCACTGGCAGACCTAAGTTGAAGATTTTTAGATCGTGATCTGATGAGTTTTGCGTAGTTACCATGTGAACGCCAATTTCATGCTCAACCAATGCGTGTAACTCTTTCAAAGTAAATTTAGCATCAGGTCGGAACAAAATCGTGCGTTTTGAATTCAATACCATGACCTTGGAGATGACCTTCGTACTCGTATCAATCTTACAATTCATTCCATAAGCATCAAGCGCCCTCTTAAAAATGGAAACTCCTTCTTTAACGGGTATAAATGGAACTTTTTTCGGCTCTGATGGAATTGCAGGTAGATGCAAGAGGTACTCAGCATTGAGTAGGTCTTTCTTGCTTGGTCGGCCAAAATAACGAAGAGAATTGTAAAGGAATTTTTTGGTATTGAGTGAGGCCAATAAATCCGTCTTATCAAAGTAACTGTTGATTACAGATTCGTATAAATGCCGAATAGAAACATCTGAGATGTCGCGTGTCCTCAAGGCACTTAGATTCTGCTTAAGTTCAAATGGATTGATTCTTATTGGGGAATATTTGAATTTAGGAAGTTCACCAAATTTATTCTTGCTAAACCTACGTTGTTCGCTCGCCGAGTTGATAGGATTCACATAGGCTAGAAGCTCAAAATTCTTGAGGATTTTGAACATGCCTTTATCTACAGAGTATATAGAAGGGTCATGTTTTAAATCCAGCAAATTCGCACTGGTTTTTGAAGACCATGAGGTGTTTTCTTCGCTGAAGAAATGTGCACTATTAAGAATCGCCAGCTTTAATTTTTGCTGAATCTCTTTGATGAGCTTGGGATAGTCTTCGCCCGTGAGTTCGTTGCTATAAACTTTCTTTATTTCCGTTGCAAGGACCAATACGTTAGGGAAATTGGTCGTTATGTATTCGAGGTTGTATCCTCTTCCCATAAAGACATCGTTGACTTTTGTATCATTGACGATTCCCGTCAATGATATACTTGACAATTCCTTACTCCAATTTTCGACAAATCGACCGAATTTATCGTTGTCAATTCGCTCCGTACCAATATTGAACAGAGGAACTTCACGCTCCCACCTTTGGAAATTGTAAGAGTGAATGTCGTAAACTACACATGCGCCGAACAATTCGTCTAACTTGGTAATTAAAGCGTTTAAAATGTGATAGTAGTTGGCGTGTTTTTGCAGACTGATTTGTTTCTCGGATGGAGAAAGCGGACGTTTCCATACCTTCTTGCCCCAAGCTTCTTCATAGATACATTCCTCAGGTCGACGATTCAAGTCATATTCAAAACGAGAATCATTACCCACCAAGGTGATGGGTAATGAGTCAATAAATGCTCCGGTATAGGGATCTTCCTCATACCATCTGGCATACTCATCGAGCGCAATGCGATCCGTTAGATTATTTCGCAAGGCACTTCCATCATGAATGGCAGTGCAACAAAAAGGTACGTAGCGATTGATTTTAACGCTAAGTGAATTATCGGCTGTAGTAGCCTCAAACGTCTGCCCATTTTTAATGAGCATGATGATTTGATTGATGTTAAGCTTCTGCATGGCCAATCAAATCTTCTGGTCTAAAGTCCTTTTTTAGTTCATTTCGTTGTTCAACCACGTGCTCTAAGTAATTGATTATTCTCACCTGCAGTTTCGTGTTGTTGAGTCTGTTGATGTCTGTAATTGTTCCAGGACTCATTACATTCACCTCGATTAGCTTGCCTCCGATTAAATCTAGTCCAGCATAATAGATTCCGTCACGAACCAGTTTTTCACCAATTTTCTTGCACAGAATTTTGTCTTGTTTGGTGAGTTTGTATTTTTCTACAGATCCGCCAGCCGAAATATTCGAACGAACATCGCCTGCAACCGGTCGGCGTCTTAGAGCTCCAATTGGTTCACCATTTAACATTAAGATCCTAACGTCTCCGTCTTCAGCTCCTTCGACATACTCTTGAAGAATCACATAATTGGATTCTCCTTTTTCACGATTGATGTAGAAGTCGAGTAGGGAGCGAATATTGTGCATCGCCGATTTTTCAATGACGATCACTCCGCTTCCTCCGAAACCATCCAATGGCTTCATTATCATCTTGTCATTCTCTGATTCCTTGATCATGCGAAGCAAGTAGTCTATGTTTTTTGATACGTGCGTTGCAGGAATTAATTCACGATTTGGATCGTAATAAGCCGCAGTATAGATCTTGTTATTTGCTTCTCGTAATCCGTCAATGGCGTTGATGATGAACACGTCATCTTTGATCGAGTCCAAGAAATTTAAGACTAACCCGTCCAGTGGTGGATTGTCCCGCATGAAAATAACGTCAAATTGTCCCAATTCTTCTATCTGCGAGTCGAACTTAACGTTCTTGTAAAAAGAGACCATACTTGAAGAAATCTTCCCTTCATGAACAATTTTTTTGCAGAAACTAAAGGTCACGCTGTCTCTGATAGTTAAATTTGAAGGGTGCGTTATGGAAACTTCATGTCCCTTTTTTACCGCCTCATGTATTATTCGCAAAGTTGAATCCTGGGCAGGGCTTACTCTCTCCCAAGGATACATGATAAAACAGATTTTCATTTTATATTGGTTACAAGGACCTTTATTGTCAATATTCAGTCATTAAACAAATGCGGTCAAAACGTCTTTAAATGTAGAACATTCGATTTTGAAATTGATGCTTTTAAATGCAGTATTATCAATGGATCGAAAAGTTAATATGAGCTCTCAAAACTTAGTGATTCACCCTAGGAGAAAACATACCCCCAAAAAACAATCCCCCCCACAATAGCCGCGCCCAATGAAACCACGAGCACCGCACCAGCAGACAAATCTTTGACCGTGCCAACGGCCTCATGCCTCCCCGGATGCAAATGATCACAAAGCTTTTCGATCGAAGAATTTATAATCTCCATACCTATTACTGCAATTGTACACAGGATAATTAGCCCCCATTCAATGCGAGTTATTCCAAAGTAGAATCCAGCGCCAATTAACACGATAGTCGCCAAAAGATGCAGTTTCATGTGAGCTTCCTCCTTGAAAGCAAGGTGCATTCCTCGAAAGGCATTTTTGAAACTGTGAATACGCTGGGTGAAGTAGGACATGGGGTAGTTTCGATGTGAAGTTGTGTACTTGGTTATTTAGTATAATGGTTATGCTTCTTTCGTCGCCTAAAGAAAATCATCCTCTTTGGCGCTTTGATAATATCGTTGTACTTTGAATTGAAAAGTGCCGATTATTCCTTGATCCAACCTTTGTTCTTGTCGTTGGGTTCTAATAAATCCCACAAGTTGCCGTATAAGTCCGCGAATACCGCAACTCGTCCATATTCATAGTCTGTTGGAGGTCGTTCAAAATGTATATCTCTCGCTACCATCTTGTCATAGTCTCTCTGAAAATCATCGGTAAAGAGAAACAAAAAGACTCTTCCGCCTGTCTGATTGCCAATGCTCTTCTCTTGTTCTTCATTCGCTGCCTTTGCAAACAAGAGAGCACATTCTTTCGCCCCAGGTGGAGCAACTACTACCCAGCGCTTATCTGCGTCAATTCGTGTGTCTTCGAGCAACGTGAAGTCCAATTTAGTGGTGTAAAATTCAATCGCCTCATCGTAGTCTTTGACGACAAGAGCTATATGCGCTATTCGTTGTTGCATTCAATGTTTATTAATCTAGATCCGTCATCTCAGGCAAATTCAATGTCAGCCATGTTATTCATTATTCCGAAAGCTCGGCCAAGGTCTGCAGTCGCTGCTTAACCAACCAATGCTCGGCAATCATCGCCTTCTGATACTCAACGGCAGGCTTACTCAGCAAGCGGGCAAGCGGAGGAACAACTACGCCCCATTTATCCATGTCGTAGCCAGCAAACCTATCCAATGCGCTGTAGATAGAGTCGTTGTGCGACTCAATCGAGGCAATAAGCGCCAATGGATCAACCGGCGCATTGCCTAGCACAGCGCATGCTTGATCGTAGGTAAAAGGATGTGGCATTGGAATCTCTACAAAGTCAAATTCTTCTTTGAGGTAGGAGGCAATGTAATTCGGAATCTTATCGATCGATGCCACTGTTCCCAAAATCGCCGACAATTCGCCTGAACTCGTCTCGCTCTTAGGATTAATATTCCACCTCTGAAGAATTTGATGAATATACCACGAGTTCGAGTTCGAGATGCTCACAAAAACTGGATTTGATGAGCTATCTGAGCCATGGGTCTTGTTGTAAAACGAGAAGGCGGCCAGCAAGCCCGAATTGTCGTAGTACCCTCCATCTAAAAAGTGCCCTTTGCCTTTGATACGGGCGGGCGGACTGAATATTGGAAAGCGATTGCAAGTAGATGCGGCGCCATAATAAGTGAGTGACTTTTTCTCTTCTCCAGAGAGGATATCAATGGAACCAGGAACAATTTGCTCGTTATTGGCGCCCACCGTTGAAGCTATCCCTTGAATTCCAGAAGTAGACACCGTGTTGATTAACAAGGGCGGAAAATCATTTGCCTTGTGCGCGATATTCCAATACTGCCTGAAGGTGAGCGACTTGTATTTTTCTTCTTCCATGCCGCACATCTCGGCGTAACGCTGCATGGCCACGTAAGATCTATCAGTCGGAGGGAGACTGTTCGAGGGTATAAGTCCGCGAAAAAGGTCAAGTCCGGCCGACATAGATAAGTCGATCGACAATACATTGAACTCGCCAATTTCGTCGATGACTTGTCCATTGCTAGCTTCGCGCTTATCTTCTTCGGTGAGCAGTACGCAGTAATTCGCTATGCCTATTCCACCTCCCGAAACACCGCTCAAACATGCAGTAGATTTCAGAAATTCTCCCTTACTGTTGGTCTGCAAATTTTCCAACAAAAGCATATTCCATAAATCCGCTTTCAAGCCTCCTCCGTAAGAACCCACGAAGAAGCGATTGGCTTTGTGATCACGAGAGATTTGATTGTTGTATTCAGCTACACTTATGATGTCGGATTCACTCTCTTTTGCTGTTGTAATTTGATGCAAGGAGTTGCCCAAAGACGACGAGAAGGCAAACCAGCCAATGAGCACAAAACCAAAAAGCGGAAGGAGGTATTTGTAATTCTTGTACTTGCTTTTGGTAGGTCTTTTAGGCTGACCGTAATACAGAATTTGCTTGAGGTAGAGTGCAATTGAACTGTAGCCAACTACTATCAATGCAAGGATCATGGTGAGTGGATTGACCCAAATAGCAAAGTCAACGGAAAAGATAATCAAGCTGGTAAACGCCAGAGTTGCCCAACCTACATTCTGCATGTTAAAGAGGTAATAGACGTTGTTGCTCAAGCGGGCGTATCGTTTCCAGGGACCAGTATATGTTGCGAGTTTGCTTGGATCACTACTCTTCAACCAAAGAGCCTTTGACGTGCTCAAAGACTCGTTGTAGAATACATATTTGAGGGTAGAGCGCGTGATACGAAAACTGAGGAATGCAAACATTCCCGTCATGCAGGTAAGCAGGCTAAAAACCACAGTAATAACTGACCATCCAAGGGAAAAGCTGCTGATCATCGAAGCCACAATCGCAAAGGCATGGACCAATACCAGAATAGGAAATGACTTGGCGAGTTTCACAGGTCGCGGACGATCAGAACCGGGCATATCATCCAAACTGCTTCCTTTGTGCCAATGCAAGTAAAAAACAACAGCTGCAACAAGCGCTCCCGCAGTGAGTGTGGCAGCTATATCGCCCCATAGGAAGCATTCCTGAGCTACTGTCAAGAGTATCAAGAAGAGGGCCAGATGGATGAGCACGCCTATCAGTTTGCGCAAGTGCTCTATGACCTGAGCTTCCTTGTCTTTCCCCTCTTTTTGGGACGTTTTTACATTGCTTTCTTCAAGCACCATGTTGGCCGAATCAACTTTGAGCCGATTGTAGTTGAAATAGATCACCCCAAAGCCCAAAAATCGTCGTTTATTGGCCATTACCCATTGCACCGGTCTTGAAGGCTGCGGAAACAGTGCTGCTTCAAAATAAATGGGATAGTGACTGAGAATGACCCCTAAAAAAGAAACGAGCACAAAGGCGATTGCTACGTTGATTGGATGATTGAGCAAGTGAATGACAATGGTATTTCCTTGGTCCATTTGCGTAAGCAGAAGAACAATTAAAGCAATGATAACCAAACTCAAGGCCGACGAAACAGCAAATTTTCCAATCGTACGAATCCTGCTGTGTAATTGGAATCGATAGGCTGCCGTGAAGAAAATAAGCATGAATAAACCCGCAAAGAGGTACTTGAAAAAACTCACATTCGCTATAATCTCCATCGTTGCTTGTTCGCTCGCGAAACCCCAGACATACAGGCAGTTTTCCAACACATCAAGTCCGAAGGCGGCGCTGATAAATGCTAGGATACAGATGCGCAGATATTTGCCATAGTTTCGATGATTTTCTAGCCAGGAAATGAGTACGCGAAAGAGGTACAAGAAGAAAGTAGGGGCCCAAATAAAATCAATTATAAAAAAGGCGTAAAACCAAAAAGTCTTGCCTTCAGCACGAATAATAGACGAAATGACTCCAAAAATGTCGAATTGATCGAATTGTTGCCAACTTATATATCCATTGATGGAAAATGCACCCACTGCAAGTCCCATAAGAGCTGTGAGCGAGAGAAGCAGATAGAAATGACGGGTGATAGATAACATGGAGAGCAATTGAGGCTTAGTTTCAGACCGTCAATTTACTTATTCAATTGTGGCAATTTCAAATTCGCGCCCTTGAAAGTTTATAACATCACCCTCCTTTTTAGACAACATGCTCTGCCCAATAGGCGAGGCAAGGGAAATCACGAAGAAATCAGTGTTGTCGAGATTCACTTTTCCTATTCCAATGGCCATGAAGTAAGTTCCTAAATTGGTCGTTACGAGTGAACCGAATTCAACTTTCTCGCAGACGGAAGTAGGATCAATGCGCGTCATTTCGGATTTTAGAGTGAGTGCTTTGGCGAGTTGCATCTTGCTTTTGTCTAACTCAATCTGCACCATAGCTCTTCCCGTTTCGTGTTTGTCGCCGGCGCTGCTTTTGGTATCACTATTGCGCGATTCCGTTGCTGAATCAATGGCTTGCTGTGCCTCTTCAATCTTCGCGTTGAGATCGGTGATGACGTAATCGAAAAGTGCTTTCTTGTGGTTTTTCATAGCCAGTTTAACGCGTTTAGAAACTCTCTTTTGCCAAGGTGCCGTGGATGTCACTCACCGCCATTAATGCTGCTGAACCATACCATTCTTTAAGCTCCATAACCAAGGTTCCGGCCTGAATAGCAGGGTCACTATTGGTGAGAGCCTGTGCCTCCTCAAGTGATTCTACAGCGAAGATATAAATGCCTTGCAAGTCCGCGTCTTCAAAGAATGGACCAGCAATAGCAAGTTTTCCTTCATCTGACATTTTTCCAATATTCGCCATGTGAGCAGCTTGCAATGAATCTGCTTCGGCCTTCGGCAAATCTCGGTTCGGTCCACTTTTCAGAAAAGCGATCACATATTTCCGCATGCCGTATGCATCGGCTCCGTACTCTTGGGCTTTCAAAGAATCGAAAGTAGTAACCGCGGCTTCATTGATCTCTTCTACATCTAGTATGCCAACTGAAGGCGTTGATTCAGGAGTACAAGCGAATAAAAAGCAAGTACAAAGAAGAAGGTAAATAAAGTATATTTTCATAGAGGTCAATTATGAAGTAAAAGAAGCGTCCTATATCAACGTAATGCGGACTTTCTTCTTCTTTAGTCGCGTGTTGTTCAGGGTGTTGATTAACTCATGTGTGCGACTTTTTGGAACAGCCACAAAAGCGCAATCTTGCTTCAATTCTATGGTGCCCAATTCGTCGTTGTTGAGATTTCCCTGCTTCAAGAACAGACCAACAATATCACCTTTAGATATCTTGTCTTTTCTACCACCCGAGATGAATAAAGTAGCCCATGTCGAAGGATGAATTTCATTGGAAACATCCAATTCGGCTAGCGGCAGTTTGCCCACATAACCTGGCAAGTCTTCCGCCTTCCAATGGAGCACATAAGCCGTGCCATCTGCGTTCATACGTGCCGTTCGACCATTTCGGTGAATGAATTCATCGGGTCTATTAGGAAGCTGGTAATGTATAATGAACTTGAGTTCTGGTATGTCTAGTCCGCGCGCAGCGAGGTCGGTCGCCACAATCACGTGATGCGTTCCATTTCGAAACTTGATCAATACACGCTCACGGTCTTTTTGCTCCATGCCGCCGAAAAAGCAACCATGGCTTATGCTATAGTCGTCTAGATATTCGCTGACTTCGCTAATAGAATCTTTCAGATTGCAAAAGATGATTCCGGGTTCATTTCCCATATAACTCAAAACTGAGATAAGAGCTTCGAGTTTGTCCCGAGTGCCGGCTTCAACCAATTTTATTTCCAACTGAGGAACACCATCTTTCAGAAAGTTGAGTGTGGTAGGATTGTTCAAGCGAACGAATTCAGGAACCTTCACTTTTTGGGTCGCAGAGGTCAATATCTTACGCTTCAACGAAGGCAATTCGAGCATGATTTCCTTCATCTCCTCTTCGAAACCTATCTCCAAGGATTTGTCGAATTCGTCCAGTACGAGGGTGGTAATTGATTCAGGTGACCAGCGCTCTCTGCGCAAATGATCAGCAATTCTCCCCGGTGTTCCAATCAAAACCGCTGGCTCATGCTTCAATTCAATCCTATCCTTGCTTCCTGCACGTCCGCCATAAACAGCATTGGCTTTGTAGCCCGTTCCCATTTCTCGAAAGACGGTTTCGATCTGAATGGCTAGTTCGCGCGATGGAACCAGAATAAGAGTCTGAATCCCAGACTTTTCAGCATCGAGAAGCTCAATGATTGGCAGCAAGAAAGCCAAAGTCTTGCCTGTTCCAGTAGGCGACAACAAAACAATGTCTGATGAGTTCTGAATTGCCTCTTGGGCCTGGATTTGCATAGGATTGAGTTGTTCAATCCCCATCTTGGCCAAGATATCGCCCTGTGTTTTCTTTCCTGTTGACATGCGGCGAAAATACAGCTATTTCGGGTGTTCACATGCTAGTGCCTGCAATTTGCTTTTCCTTTTTGATTTGAACATTAAAGCAGAGTGTTTCACCACTCCTCATCGACTACTATTGTTTTCGAAATTGAATCCTGCCGACCTGTAGATTTTGAACCAATAAAAGACAAAGGATCCAATGGAATTATTCGGGACAATGTGCGTAGGGCAATTTGACGTGTGCTTGGCTTGAAACCATCTTTACTTACCACTTTAGTAAACGTCATATACTTTCTAAAAGTTTTCCCTTTGAACATGGCCTCAAAAACAAAATAGTACCACACTATCAGAGGTAAATGTGCAAACCAAAAGAAATAGATGCTTTGTTACTGACCCGAAGTAATGCTAGACTATAAGATCCTAGTTATAAGTCTGACTGCTAAAAAATTAAGAATAAAATTAGCCAAGCGTACTCCATTCGATACGCCTTTATTTATTGATTTCTCCGCAACATAATCGTCATCCAGAATGTTTTACTTCATGTCATTTTGAATATCTATCCTACTCGACGAAACTTTCTTCTGGTAGCTTGCTCAATTTTTCGTCGATCACAATCGTGTCCGACCAGCGATCATGCCATCCGTTTGGTTTTTTGGCTAAAAAGGAAAAAGCTTCAAAAGGAACAAGACGACTGAAAGAACGCAAGAGGATTGAATTGGAGTTAGGCAGGTATCCATCTAATGTAACAACGCGCGTGTTGGTGATAAATTTACCCGGCGTTTTACCTTGCAGTAGACCTTCAAAAAGCACATAGTAAGAAACGAAAATCACATAGTTGATGAGTGTGTCCCACCAAGAATTATGGTCTTCTAGCATAAAGTCTGTCGACTGAACAGCATAGAGTGTCAGTATAATTAACGCGTTAATAGTTTGATCGACAATGTAATTAGTAAACCTCTTTCCTTTGGACGCTTCAACCAATTGCGGCTCATTTTGCGTTAGACCACTATCCAATACCTCTTCTTCCATCTTACTTCAAATATCTATTGGTTTGCTCCTGTATTTTCTCTTCGACAACAGGTAATGTTGATTTTTTCTCGTCGATAACCATGGTGTTTGACCATCGATCATGCCATCCTCTTTCAAAGTTGAATAGAAATGAAAACCGCTCAAAAGGCACCATTCGGCACAAACTACGAATCGCAATTTCTTTCCTCCCGGCTGGAATCCCATTGAGATCCACGGCACGTGTCCCCGTGATGTACTTGGCAAGTGATTTTCCAGACAATAGAGTTTCTGTCGCAAAGTAATACAGCGGATAACCCAGAAATAGCAGCAGGACGATTAATCCGCCTACCAGTGTTTCAAAGACATCTACCATGGCGAGTGCGAAAACACAAAGCATAAACGTAATTCCACAGAATATAGAGTCGAGAATATAGTTGATTAGCCTTTTTTCCAGACTAGCCTTATGGATCTTCTCCATCCCTTCCTCACTTGGAGGCTTATCCAATACTTCTTCTTGAATTGTCATTTTAATTAAAATCAGCGCTGCGCGCAAATGGAGCGCTCAATTTAATAATTCTATTCTGTAATTTTCAGGGTATTCCCTTAAAACAAAATCTCGGACTTTCTTCCAATTCAATTTTGTCCACGTCAGGTTATTAGCAACATGCAAATACATCAAGGTTATCAGTGCAAATAGGGCTATCTTTGCCCGCTCAACAAGGGCAGCATTCAACAATAATCTTGCGGCCCATAAATTCACTTTATGTCGTTCGATTCCCTCGGCTTGTCCGATCCTTTGTTAAAAGCAATTGCTAAAAAAGGATACACAGAGCCTTCTCCTATACAACTCAAAGCTATTCCCCTTGTCCTAGAAGGTAGAGATGTGCTTGCTTCGGCGCAAACAGGCACCGGAAAAACAGCTGGTTTTACCTTGCCTATTCTTGAGATACTTTCTACTTCGCCGCCTAAACGCAATCGGCCAATCCGCGCACTAGTCCTCACACCTACACGTGAGCTTGCCGCACAGATTCAAGACAACGTTAGAGCGTACAGTGAATTCCTTGATTTTCGATCTATGGTTATCTTCGGTGGAGTAAACCAAAATCCGCAAGTAAACCAGCTCAGAAGAGGAGTAGACATGTTGATCGCCACTCCTGGCCGATTACTAGACCTTCAGAACCAAGGGCATTTGTCATTGGCACAAGTTGATATCCTAGTATTGGACGAAGCGGATAGAATGCTCGATATGGGTTTCTTTCGTGACATTCAACGCATCATGGATTTGTTGCCAAATCAGCGACAGAACCTTTTGTTCTCGGCGACTTTCTCCAAGCAAATCAAACAATTGGCCTCAGGAATTCTCACCAACCCAGCGATGGTTGAAGCGACTCCTGAAAACACTACAGTTGACGCCATTGTACAAAAAGCATTTCGTGTAGATAAAAGCCAAAAGCCCGCAGTTCTTATCAAGATGATCAAGGAAGGCGATTGGCAACAAATTTTGGTTTTCACGCGAACAAAACATGGTGCCAACAGACTTTCAGAGAAGTTGAACAAAGCAGATATTACAGCTGCGGCGATCCACGGAAATAAAAGTCAAGGCGCTCGAACTTCAGCTTTGGCTGGATTTAAAAAAGGAACAGTACGTTGTTTGGTCGCAACTGATATTGCCGCACGTGGTCTGGATATTCCTTTATTGCCGCACGTCGTGAATTATGAGCTTCCCAACGTTCCTGAAGACTATGTTCACCGCATTGGTAGAACAGGTAGAGCAGGAGCAAGTGGAGTCGCCATGTCTTTCGTAGGAGCCGATGAGGTCACTTACCTAAAAGCAATTGAAAAGCTGCTTGGTGAGCGCATCAAATCCGGAGTTGTGGAAGGATTCGAACCAATTGATCCTCCTACAAATGCAACTCCTCCTCGAAATGATCGAGGCCCTCGTCCCGGTGGGAATTCTGGTGGAAACCGCGGTGGTGGAAGCGGTCGTGGCGGTCAGAAGAAATCTGGCGGTAACGGCGGCGGAAGCGGTCGCAGTGGAAACAGCAGCGGCGGCGGTCGAGGCGGTCAGAAGAAATCTGGTGGCGGTCGACGTTAGTCACCTTCTTTGCATTCCTCTTAGCGAAATTTAACACGGATTGACGCACATCCCTCTGTCTTGAGACTGCTATGTCTGCGAGCCTGATTATCTTTGCACTCTCTAAAAGGAAGAAATGATAACAAGGTTAGTGATAATAGGCATCGTAGCCGCATATGCTTACAAAGCAATTTTCCTATCTACAAGGTCATGGTCTGGTATTGCCAAGGCTGCTTTGGGCATGGGATATTGGGGATTCACGTTGGCCGTTTTGGGCCTCACACTCTATTTGTTTTTCAACTGGGTAGAAGTGCACGAAAACCGACCAGTTCTCGCGGATTTCGTTATGGGTGCGACACTTACATTCTTCTTTACGACCTTGATTGTCAGTATCTTCCACTTGATGGATGATGCCGTTTGGTTGGTGAATTGGATCAGGTCGCTGGCATCCAAAAAAGACGCACTTCCCGGTGAGACTATTACACGTGCCTCTTTTCTTTCGAAGACGGGATTGGCTATTGGTGCGGTGGTATTCGGCTCATTTATGTGGGGACTCACCAAAGGCAAGTTCTCTTTCCGTGTGATCGATCAAAAATTAAATTTCGCCAATCTTCCGAAGGCGTTTGATGGCCTGAAAATCGTTCAAATCAGCGATGCCCACTTAGGCAGTTTCAACAACAATTTTGAACCGGTCAAGCACATCGTTCAAATGATCAATGACTTGGACGCCGATTATATCTTCTTTACTGGCGATTTGGTGAATTCGCATCACAGCGAGGCCGAGCCTTGGATTGACATATTTGCGCAGCTAAAAGCCAAAGAAGGAAAGTTCTCCATTTTGGGAAATCATGACTATGGCTATTACGGCGATTTTTCTGAGGAGGAACAAGTAGCAATACGTCAAGGAGTGATTGACATCGAAAAGAAGATGGGCTTTCAACCTTTATTGAATGAGAATGTGCACCTCACGAAAGGCGATGATAAAATAGCCTTATTAGGAGTCGAGAATTGGGGTAAAAGCCATTGGTTTCCTAAGGTTGGAGACATCGACAAAGCTATGCAAGGCGTAGAAAAGGACACGTTTAAAATCCTTCTATCACACGATCCTACGCACTGGGATGAGCATGTAATGGGTCTTACCAATGTTGATTTGACTATGTCAGGACATACACACGGAGCTCAGATGGGGATCTCAATTCCTGGGGTTTTGGAGATCAGTCCTTCGCAATTGTTGTTCAAACGCTCCAAAGGAATATACGCTGAAGGCAAGCAGCAATTGTACGTAAATCGTGGTCTAGGTTACCTCATTTTTCCGGGCCGTGTGGGAATGGCTCCAGAAATTACGTGTTTTGAGCTCACTCGTTCGTAACTTTGCCTGAATTCGATTCCTCTTCTATTTTCTTTAGCACAAGGCAAATGAATGAACACAGGTGGTCGGATTACCAAATTTCGAATTATGCGCTTATCTCAATATTTCTTTGTCTGCCTAACCACTATTGCACTTGCTAGTTGTGGAAATACCAAATCTCTGGCCGAAGTCGTCGAGACTCCAGTTGAAGAACCAACAATCGAAGAACTTATGGCTGCTGTCCCAGAAGGGGCAAGTCGCGTAACCGATCAAAAGCCGTATTGGACCTATTGTCTAGATGAATTGCCCTCAGATCCTTATTCTTGTACTAGCCGAGATATGTATGCATTCTTGAGTTCAAATGCCAAACGCCCGGCAAATTCCGACCGAGGTGGAAGTCTCATTTTGGACTTTGATATCAATGAATTGGGAGTTGTGGATTGGGCCTTAGTGATCCGAGGAATCAATCCAGAGGTTGATGCAGCAGCAATGGCCTTGGTGAAATCGCTTCCGCCTTTTATGCCAGCCATGCGCTATGGAGCAGCAATCCGCTTCCGCCAGACGGTCAAAATTGAAATTCCCTGATTAGAGGTACAAAGTTTTGAAATGGGCCAATTGTACGTCGTCAAAATCAAGATGCGTCACAAAACGAATTTTATCAGGTCCAAATGGAACACAAAGCACGCCCAACTTGGCGGCCATATCTTCATAGGTAGTGGCGCTTAGTCCGTCCGCCAATTCAATGATTACAATATTCGTCTCAACAGGAACGACAGTTTTTACATACTTGCTGTTTTCCAAGTGCTTACCAATCTCGCGAGCGCGTTTATGATCCTCTTTGAGTCGATCTACATTGTTGACCAAGGCATAACGGCATGCAGCGGCCAAATATCCCGCCTGTCGCATTCCGCCTCCCATAGACTTCCGAACGCGTCGAGCTTCCTTGATAAATGCTTTTGATCCCACAAGAACACTGCCCACTGGGGCACCCAATCCTTTGGAGAAACATATGCTTATTGAGTCAAAACATTTGCCGAAGGCTTGAGCGTCGTAACCAGTCTCAACAAGAGCATTGAAAACACGCGCACCATCCAAATGCAGCACAAGTCCATTTTCCTTGCATACAGACTGAATTTTCTTGATCTCATTGAGGTCATAATAACAACCCCCCCCCTTGTTTACGGTGTCTTCCAAGCACACCATTCGGCTCACAGCCAAATGGTCGTCGTCGCCTTGAATCGCATTGCGCACATCGTTTTCGTTGAGCCTACCTCGGTCACCAGAAATCAGGCGAACAGAAGCTCCTGCATTGCGAGCAATTCCTCCACCTTCGTATAGGTATACATGAGCAACATCTGCACAAATAACCTCATCACCAGGACGCGTATGCACACGAATGGCTACCTGATTGGTCATTGTTCCCGAAGGACAGAAAAGACCTGCCTCGTGGCCAAAATGTGTCGCTACCTCTTCTTGAAGAAGAAGAATTTCCTTGTCTTCCTGAAATACATCATCACCTACATCAGCCGACCACATTGCTTTTAGCATTTCTGGCGTCGGCTTGGTAACTGTATCACTTCTCAAATCAATCATGGATCAATAATAAGAAATCCAAGGCATATAGAACCGACTGTCATAATATTCTGCAAAGGCCAAAGATTATCAGTTTCTTTGAAGGTTGCGTGGAGAACTATTATCAAATATTGGGGTTGACAGAATCTGCTTCGTTGGAAGAGATTAAAAAGGCATATCGTGCCTTGGCTAAAAAGTACCATCCCGATGTTTCAAATGATCCCGCTGCTGAGTCTCGTTTCATTGAGGTGAGCGAGGCTTATGAGTTTTTATCGGATGAACAACATCGATCGGCGTACCAACAGCGACAGGCGAGAAAAGTAAGCTCAGATGAGCTGCTTCGTAGGGAACGGGTATATAAAAAATGGGTCGAAATGCAGCAAGAGAAAGCTGTGATGAGAGCCAGAAGCCATGCGCGAACAAGGTACGACGACTTTATTGATTCAAGCATTTACAAAACAGCTGGTGCGGTAAACAAGTTGTACACTTATGTATTCTTGGTGATCGGCGTTGTGACAATTGTAATGCCTGTCTACTCGGTAATGAACAGAACAGAAGAGGAGTCGCAACGTCATCCCTCAGATTGGCACGTAATATTTCCCATCTTACTGGGCTTAGGTTTTATATTTGGCATCTATTATTTCGTTTTCAAAGCAAACACTCATGAATAACAAGAGAATTCTACTCGTATTACTGACCATTTTTACGCTTACGAGCGCTCGTGCAACTGAGGGAATGTGGATTCCTACATTACTGAAAGTCGTTGAAGGCGATATGCAGTCTATGGGAATGGTCTTGACGGCAGAGGACATATACAGTATCAATCAATCTTCACTAAAAGATGCCATTGTGCATTTTGGGGGAGGCTGTACGAGCGAAATAATTTCCAATCAAGGGCTTTTGCTCACGAATCACCACTGTGGGTTTAGCCAAATCCAATCGCATAGTTCAGTCGAGCATGATTACTTAACTGACGGTTTTTGGGCTATGAGCATGGCCGAAGAGCTTGCCAATCCCGGTTTGACTGCCACCCTGATCGTACGAATCGAGGATGTGACCGCATTTATCGAGAACGGCATCACCGCTGATATGGACCTGGCCAAGCAAGCAGAATTGAGAAAGGCCAATCAAGAAGAAATAATCGCCAAAGCCATTGAAGATAATGGCTACGATGCATTCGTAAAAGCTTTCAATTACGGAAACGCACATTACATGATTGTAACCAAGACGTACAAGGATGTTCGTCTAGTAGGTGCACCACCTTCTAGTGTAGGCAAGTTTGGTGGAGACACTGACAATTGGGTATGGCCAAGACATACGGGTGATTTTAGCATGTTTAGAATATATGCTGGCGCCGACAATGAGCCAGCTGAATACGATGAGTCGAACAAGCCATACGAGCCAAAAGAGTTTTTACGTGTTTCAATGGATGGAGTGGAAGACGGCGATTTTACTATGGTTTACGGATTTCCAGGGAGCACCCAGCAGCACTTGACTAGTCCAGCGGTTGACTACGTGATGAATAAGGCCAATCCGATGCGTATTCACATGCGTGAAACGAGTTTGTCAATCATCGATGCGGCCATGAAGAGCAGCGACGAAATTCGCATCCAATATGCAGCCAAGCAATCCCGAATTAGCAATGCATACAAAAAGTGGATTGGTCAAAACGATGGTTTGATCGAGCTACGTGCCTTGGACAAGAAGAAAGCCGATGAAGCGAAGTTGCGATCTATGACGGATGCCAATGGAGAGCTGTTAGATGATTTTGACGCTTTGTACAAAGAAATAGAAAAGTACAGTTTTGGAAGAGACCTGTTAATAGAGTACTTCTACTACGGACCTGAGATTCTTGATTTGGCTAGTTCGTTTCAGCGTTTTGCCAAAGGCTACCAGAAGAACTCTGAGGATGGTGAACTGGATGCTGCAAGGGAGAGGCTTATTGCAACTGTCAACGCGCATTTCAAGGATTATGACCTTCCTACCGATAAGCTCATTTTTGAGTCATTGACCTCTCTGTACCGAGGATATATTGACCCTTCGTTTTCGCCTGCATCTCTATCGAAGATCGAGGGGAAATTTAAGGGAAATATGAAAGCATACACGGAGTATATGTACGGGAAGAGTGTCTTTTCTTCAAAGGAGAAGGCTTTAGCTCTCGCAAATGCTTATTCACCGAAAGGGATGAAGAAACTCGCCAAAGATCCAGCTTATGTTTTGATGGATGAAGTTTATGGTGGGTACTTTAGCAATATCCGTCCTGAGTATGGGAGACTTAATGCCGCAATCGATGACAATATGAAGTCGTATGTGAATGCTTTGGCACAATCATTTCCTGAAAGAACATTTTGGGCTGATGCCAATAGCACTCTCCGTCTTACCTACGGAAAGGCTGAAGGAAGCGCTCCTCGTGATGGAATGGAATACAAGTTCTATACAACTACAGATGGTATTCTTCAGAAGTACAAGCCGGGGCACCGTGATTTTGACTTACCTGAGCGGTTGATTGAATTGATAGAGAAGGAGGACTTTGGTCCATATGCTAAAGATGGTGAGATGCGCGTGTGTTTTACAGGATCAAATCACACAACAGGCGGAAACAGTGGAAGTCCAGTTTTGGACAAGAACGGCTACCTAATCGGATTGAATTTTGACCGCAGTTGGGAGAGCACAATGAGTGACATTATGTTTGCTCCTGAGCGTTGCCGTAACATCATGGTTGATATTCGTTACGTACTTTTCATCGTCGACAAATACGCAGGTGCTGGCCACTTGGTAGATGAAATGACCTTGGTGAAAGTAGGAGAGGAGAAAGCCGAAACAGAAGCCATGAGCTCCCCTCTTGTAGATTAATTCAAGATTCGACAATTACACAGTTCATAACACCCAGGCCAATGTTTGCCGACCTCGGCCCATTAGTCTGAATCTGAGTTGGCATACTTTATTATTGTGTATCAGGCGCATTCTAACTACGCAATGACTCCGAATTCGAAATTTGTGCAATTGGTAAAATGAAAAGATCCCCAACGCTCAAGGCTTGCTTGTTGTGATGTAATCTATACATGGCAAATGTTTCCTCGGCCATAGCTGAGAGAAAGCCTAAGCGGGCAATGTTATGCTCATCAGTCATCTCCTTGCGGATGCTAAACAGCACAGTGATTGAGTTGGTTCTGACTCTTACGGGAACTCCAGCAAACCATGCTACTCACAGGCGACGGGGTTGATTTGATCTGGTCAATCAACTTTTTGATTTCTGTATCCGCTATAGCTCTTGGTTTCTTCCCCTCCCAGAAGATTACTCGATTAGAAAGAAAATGTCCACTTGGAGGGCCTATTGCGGCAGTTGTTCTTTAGGCTTAACGCAAGATCTTCTACAAAGATATACAGAAATCGACGTATATTTCTGAGGAGCTTAACGGTTCCAATGTTTCAAGGTTTTGCGGTTATCCCTGAGGAGGCATTGAAGTTGCTATGGGAATCGCAGGGTGGTGTTCATGCGCCGACAAACTCATCAGTCGGCCGCCTACAAGCGATGCGTCAGAGCGGCACTAGTTTAGCCTAGCAATACTCAGAACATGAAAAATTCAAAATTCCCTACTCAATCGATCTTCGGTATTCCAGTTGCCAAGTTGAATATGCTTGATACCTTGTTGGCGGTTGAAGAGGCCA
>JBLHIB010000038.1:0-25150 GCA_047615865.1 Gammaproteobacteria bacterium | reverse complement strand
AGGATAATTTGATCAAAACGATTTTTCTGTTCAAGAGATCCTGCAAGTGCCAACAAAGTCTTTCCTGTTCCAGCTACTCCTGAAATTGTTACTAGGTCTATATCAGGATTTTGAATAGCGTGCAACGCAAATGCCTGTTCGGCGTTCTTCGGCTTTATTCCATAGGCGTAATCTTTGTCGACGCGTTCAATGGAATTCTTCACTGGATTGTAGAATCCTAGGGCCGAGGAGGTGCAGTTTTTAAGGATGTAGAAGTGATTGTTTTGCTTGGCATCGCCCAAGATAGAGGTCTTCTTGCTTTGGCCTGATTGGTAGATTTTTCGAATCACCTCGGCGTCGACATCTTCGATATAGGTTTTTCCGACAAATTCCATGCGTTGGTCGTTGACGCGACCAGTTTTGTAGTCTTCAGCGGGAAGGTTGAGCGCTTTGGCTTTGAGGCGGAGATTGATGTCTTTCGTCACAAGGATGACCTCAGCTTTAGGTTCGTCCTTGACTAGTCTGAGCGCCGCATCCAGAATTTTATGATCGTTCTTAATCTCAACGAAGACGCCTCGAGTTGGGCTAGCTTCAGATTCGTCGAGTATTATTTTGAGTTTGCCTTTGTGGCCATTGTCCAAATCAACCCAGTCTTGCAAGGTGTTGTCTTTAGACATATTATCGATGATACGAATGCACTGTCTGGCTTCAAAATTTTTGGTATCGCTGCCGACTTTGAAATTATCTAACTCTTCAAGAACAGTGATGGGAATGGCAATGTAATTGTCTTCAAAGCTTTTGATAGAGTTGTGGTCATGCAACAATACTGAAGTGTCGATCACAAAAATCTTCTTTGTATTTCCTTTGCTCATCTTCTACCATGATTTAGAATTTGGAAAGAGCGCCCAAGATTGGTCGATTTCGCAAGTTGGATCCGCTGAACCAACCGTCTCTAAGCTATGAAATGTTATGAGCTACTCGATATTGGGATTAATGGAGTTATTAACCAACTTGATCTTGAAAACATGCAGATTGATCGAGAAAGATAGATGAGCGATTGTGCGTTATCCCTAAATGGATTGGGCAGAGCCCTTCAGGAAAAGCGTTGTTAAATTCTGAAAGTGTGCAGATTATAAATTCAAATCAATAAGGCCTTCGGGACACTTTACGCGGACTTCCCTTTTTTCCTCATTAACCTCAAATACAACGTTCTCGTTATCTGGAATAAGCAGGGAATTATCTTCAGACTCAACTTGTAATAGGTTGTTTCCTTGGATTGTGATCAATTCAGTTACTTTTCCAAGTACGCCATGAACTTCATCGATAACTGTACAACCTATAATAGGATCAACTTCGGGCTCAGAGGCATGTTTGTCTGCAACGGCCACAGTTCGACCAACGAGTTTCTTTGCACTGGCCTCATCGGTAACTCCCAAAAGAGTGACTTTGAATTGGTTTTTACCTTTTGGTGCTATTTCGGTGATCTTGAAAGGGATGTCAGAACCGTCGTGGTCGATAAACAACAACTCGAGCGTTTCATAATCGTCGATTATCTCTTCGTCTACATAAACTGTGAGATCTCCTTTGTAGCCATGTGGCTTGAGTACTTTACCTACTGAGTGTGCCATAATAAGTCAAAAAGAAAGGGGCACGAAGCCCCTTTACAAATTTATCGCAGAAATAAATGTGTTACTCTGATTTCTCTCCAGAATCTTTAGCTGGAGCTTCTTCCGCTGCTGGAGCTTCTTCCGCTGCTGGAGCTGCTTCTGCTGCTGGAGCTGCTTCTGCTGCTGGAGCTGCTTCTGCTGCTGGAGCTGCTTCTGCTGCCGGAGCTTCTTCCGCTGCTGGAGCTTCTTCCGCTGCTGGAGCTTCTTCCGCTACTGGAGCTGCTTCCGCTACTGGAGCTGCTTCGGCAATTGCCTCTTCAACTACAACTACTTCAGCTGGAGCTTCTTCAACTACTTCCTCCACAGGAGGAGCAGCTGCTAGAGCGATTTCCTTCGCACGAGTGTCACTTATTTCTTTCTCGGCTTTCATTCGAGCTGCCTTTGCAGAGCCAGCCGATTCAACCAATGAATCTTTCTTTGCGTTGATCTTTCCTTCTTTTTCACCCAACCAAGCTTCAAACTTGTTTAGAGCTTCATCTTCAGTAAGCGCTCCTTTCTTTACTCCTTTTGCAAGGTGGTAACGATAGAGAATACCGCGATAAGACATGATAGCACGCATGGTGTTTGACATTTCAGCACCATTTTGCAACCAGCGCAATGCACCATCGTTGTCAAGATCAATTGTTGCAGGATTTGTGTTTGGATTGTAGCTGCCAATTCTTTCTATGTATCGGCCATCGCGAGGTGCACGTGCATCTGCTGCAACAATGTAATAGAACGGTTTACCTTTTTTACCGTGTCGTTGGAGTCGTATTCTAACTGCCATAATTAATTATTTTAAAAGGGTCCTAAACCCGGTTAACTAATTTCTGCGTGAAATTTGAGGGCGCGAAGATAGGAATTGTTTTCAATTGACACAAGGAAATAGTGCAAGTGTCAAGTATGGGGAATTCGTCAGGTTCACACAACAGGTTCCTTGTTACTCTTAAATTCTAATCGTCAGATCAACTTACTAATTTCTTGCAGTAAAACTTGGACTCTTTAAAGGCCATTACGAAATGCGAATTAGAGCAAGAGAAAGTTTTTCGAGGAAGTTTCAAATGCTCACTGGGTCGTGTAACATGATCTACTCTTGCTCTTTTAACTTTCTCTTCATCTTTTCCACCTGTTCCGCTATATTTACAACAATGGAAACCTTCATCGATCTCTGTAATTCAGTTCTACCGCTCCATAAATTGCTTTGGGTTTTTCTTTGTCTGGGTGCGGCCTGGTTGGTGGAATCAGTAATTCCATTATCTCAGGCTCAATACAACAGGAGAAAACACGCGGGTGTTAACTTTGTATTCTTCGCATTCAGCATGGTGATTAACCTTGTCCTTGGTCTCACTGTTGTTGCTGGATTCGAGTATCTATCGGTTCAAGAATTTGGGTTGTTTTACCTATTGGAGTTGCCATTGTGGGGGCAGCTGGTCCTTACAATTCTGTTCCTAGATCTCGTAGCTCAGTATTTTGTTCACTACCTATTACATAAGGTACGTTGGATGTGGAGACTGCATGTTGTGCATCATAGCGACACCCGGGTAGATGCAACTACGGGCGTGCGACATCACCCCGTGGATTTCTTTATCCGTGAATCATTTGCGCTTGTCGCTATTCTTCTTCTCGGAGCTCCTCTTGCGTTTTATGTATTTTACAGATTGCTTTCCATCCTATTTACATTCTGGACGCATGCCAATATAAAATTGCCGGGAAAGCTGGATTATCTCCTTTCGTGGATTATCGTGACGCCCAATATGCACAAATTTCATCACCACCATGAGCTGCCATGGACCGATAGCAATTTTGGGAATGTCTTATCTGTTTGGGATCGATTGTTTGGAACCCTTGTATATGAGGATCCCGAGGACGTTATGTTTGGTCTAGATGTCGTGGATGAAACGAAAGATGAGGATGTGCTTTATCAGCTCACTGTGCCTTTTAGTTCGGATCCATTGCGGAATGAGTAAAATCTAGCTTGAAAACACGCCTTTGTCAATGCGGAACTTTTGCAGCATCTCGGAGTTCCCCTTGTTCACCATAAACCAGATGTAGTGGAATACAACCAGAAATCCTTCAGCATTGTTAATCTCCCACCAACCCTTGTCGTATAGTTGTCGGCGAAATTTGAAGAATGGAATATCGATATTTATGCCATCGTCTTCAGCATCTTCCCAGTCAATGATGACAAATTTATCGTCTTCAGTATGGACCGTATTCGTCGTTGAAAAATCGCTGTGCATCGTCGCTACTTGGAAGCGGGTTCTTTTGTATTGATCAAATAACTTTGTCATTTCCGTCAAAAGCGTATCGCATTCAAAATCTGCCAGCTTGTCCTGAATGATGGGCATCTTGTTCAAGATATAGGGATGTTCGCTGAGGCAATGAATATCAGTGCTGTTCAATTTATCGAAGAAAGTGTAAAGATTGCTCGTGAGGTTTTCGACGTAATTGCCGAAATAGAAGTCTTGAATTAAGCACACATAATCTTGGTGTTCAACGAAGTTTTTGACTTCAGGAACCACAATCTTGCTCTCTGGATCACTTTTCAGTCGTGTGAGGTAGCTTCTTTCATTGTTTACCATGTGGCGAGTATCTTCAGAGAAAGCGTATTTCTCGACTTCAACATTGCTGAGTTCTTGATCAAAAACGATGATTGTAATCTTGCTTGTCACATTTTGGTTCCAAGGTAAAATTACCGCATGCCGACTACCAGCATTGGGGTTTTCAATTTTCAAAGTTGGAAATACCATCTTCAAAACCCAAAGAGGAAGTGCTTTAATCAACCTCTTCTTTAGTTCACCTTTCCTAGAAATCGGCTTTATCAAATCAATTGCTTGCTTGAAAATCTTGCGCTTCTCCGTTGGTATAAGAAAAGCCGGTTTCACCGCATTGGGCATTACCAAATACGTGCCTGATCTAACAGCTGTATGTTGCAATCGGCTTAAAAAGATTTCTCTTGATCCTTCTGATAATACCATATTTGATTTTTTCGAAATAGTATGTGATATGAATGAACGTGTGACGAGAGAGGACAAGGTTTTTCAAAAAGTCATTGTCTTCATCACGATGTTGGAAGTTGTTGCTCATAAATTGTTTCATGCAACGTCGAGCAACAGCGGTGAAGTTGCCCCAAATCAGACGGTGCCATTCTTCTACATATTCGCTCTTCATCATAATGCGCCAATTCTCACCATAAAAATCCTGGAATAGATGGTAAGAAGAAGAGTCTCGGGGGTTTTTCTTGTCCAAGAATAAGTGAAGAGCCCAGAAAGTGAACAAGTGCTCTTCTTCGACATCGGGAATGAGCACGTGTCCCATAACCTTCTTGATGCCAGCAAATGGCGGAGCCTCTTCAAAGGCGTAAAATTTGCTTGAGAAGAAACATATCTTGGTTTTGACGTCCAACAGCATATCTCCGATGAGAATAGCAATGCTATTCTCAGCAATCGAGGTTGTGTAGGTTGCATCAATGTTCTTAGCCTTCAAGTGTCCAATTATGAGATTCACATCTTCCATGGGCATGACTACGTCTATGTCCTTAACTTCTTCGTGCAGATCAATTGGACGCAGCAAATAGTATTTTGCCTGACATTCGTCCAACAAATCAAATACTCGGCGCACGCGCATTTCTTGACTTACAGTTGTGGGAGGCGGTAGTGATGAACTCATATCTTTGTTTTTTCTCACAGTCTTGAAACTGAAGGGGTTCAGACATTTAACGGACTAACCAGTCAAAGGGTTTCTTTATGCCTCTAAGATGTATTCCAAAGCGATCTGATTGGATTTCTCCAAACTGTTCTCGATCGTGTTTATTGTTCGGAATTTGACGCCATGCTTCTTTAAGTAATCCTTATAATTCGCAATATACTTGTTGATGATTTCAGGAGTAAGCTCTTTCTTTCGTTGCCATATCTTGTCTCCATCACCGTCCAAAAGAATCACTAAATCTGGCTTTGGGAAGAATTTCAAGATGAAAGAGTAGTAGTACTTCATCTTCTTGTTGAAGAGCCTTGTGCCTATTAATGCATCTATGATGTATCTGTCGCTTACGCGCACGCTACCCCGAGAATTCATGTATTCAAACCAGTCATTAAAAGTGATCAGGAAGCGACGGAATGGTTTGATAAGCAAGGCCATACTCCACGACGATTTAATGAATTTATCTCCTATTGAGTATACGCGTTGTTCCAAGTTGTGACCTAGATACACATAGTCGATCTGAGAATTGTTTTCAGCTAGGCTTTTCGCCAGCGATGTCTTACCTGAGCCATCAGGCCCTAGAACTGCTATCAGCATTTTTTAAATTTTTAATAATAACCAACTCTCCATATGCGGCATAACACACCAAAATTGTAAGATTGGCGGCTACCATGGCAAAGGCCGCGCCTATGATTCCATGGGTTTGGGCAAATATTATTGTGAGTGATACACTCAATACTATCGATAGAAAGGTCACATAGACCCGCACCTTCTGGCTTCCAGCTGAAGTAATAAGTACTCCATAATTCGAACTGAAAAACTTGAAAAGGAAGGTGAACGTGAAACACACAATTAAAGTTGACGTCAATTCAGCATCAAAAGCATTGTTGTACATCCATGCAATCATCGGTTCGCCCATAAAGTAATACAGGACATATATCACAGCTCCAATGCCCATGGTTCCAAACATGAACATCCTGAAGCTTTTTAAATACATTTTTGGATTTCCCATCTTCTGCGACAACTGATTCAGCTGAACTTGACTGAAAATGGAAGGCAAGATGGAAACAGGAACAATTAAAAGTTGAATACTCCTAAACACGCCTAAATCGCTATCACTTACAAGAAACCCGAGAAGAATAATGTTAATGTGCGTGTAAAGGGCGCTTTGCATTTCGTGCAGACCATAAGGCAATTTTTCATTCCAGAATTTTCTCAGTCCGCCTTTGATGTCTGCTTTTTTCAGACTAGCTCCGTCAAGATGCATCTGCTTGCGCAAACGTATCACCCCGTATCCAAGCATAGCTAGTGAGCATGCAATCAAAAGTGAGAAATACGTTCCTATAGACCATACCGAGTGGGTAAACCAAAATACTGCAATTACTGCAATGGTTAAGATAAAGAATACAAAGAAGCCTTTGGCTTCTTTGTCGAACTGCCCCATTCCTTTGAAGAAGGAGAACAATACAACGCATAGAGCCATTGTGTATCCCAAACCTATTGACCAACCGAAGAAGGCTACATGATGGATTTCAAATGGCAGGAGCATCAGCCAGACAGCTGTGGCGCCAACGGTTATCGCTGTTGAGATCCACCAAGTCTTTACCAGGAACTCATATTTCTTTTCTTTTTCACGAGAAACACTGTAGATCAAATGGAGATTGGCGCCGAAGGAGATAAAGTTCATCAATACATTGGCCACTGAGTATACCACCGAGAATGCACCAAATGAACCTGTCGTTAGTATCTTCGATAGTGCAAAATTGAACAACCACTTGGCCACGAAATTAAATCCGGTTGCCAGAGTGTTTGAAAATAGCTTCTGCATTACCTGGCCTTTTAAACGGGTCAGGATATTGCCTAGTGTTTTGTTGTACGATATGGTAGTTTTTAAACTCATTATTATTTGATCAGCATGACTTCAACGCGTCTGTTTCGGGCCATGCCGTCAATAGTCGTATTGGGTGAAACAGGCTGTTGTTCGCCATAACTTATGGCCATAACACGATTCTCGTCAATTCCGAACTGACGCAGGTAAGTTTGTACTTCCTCCGCACGTTTACGACCTAGTTCTACATTGTAGTTCAAACTCCCATCGGCATCCGTATGACCGGAGATCAACAGTTTATAGTCGGCATTCAAGCCCATGGCAACAATGTAGTCGCGCAGTTGCTTTTTGGCCTCGTAGGTCAAGTTTTGAGAGCCCTTGTCAAAAGTAACGTAGAAGTTGTCGAGCACTACTGCGTTCGAATAGTTTCCTTCGTAGTTGTTCTGCGGATAGGATCTCGTATAGCCATTTCCTTGATTTGAATTTGGATACCCCTGCTGTTGCTGACCAGAGTGCGTTTGTGGATATACAGGCTGCTGTAAAGTCGGGTTAGGAATGTTCGGCGGATAGTAAACCTGCATAGGCACATTCAAATTCGGAGTCATCACTCCATTGTTATACTGGTATTGATAGTGCCCGTAGTTTCCAGTTGGAACCAATGTTCTTGCATCCGGACAACCGTGATTCTGAGATAGCCCGAATAGGGTAGGACAGTGGTCTTCCTTGTCGGAAACTCCGTCTCGATCACTATCAGGACAACCCATCAAATTCATAGCGCCATAAACCGTCGGACAGCTGTCGTCAATATCGGCTATACCATCTCCATCCGTGTCAGGACAGCCGCTTTGAATAGGTAGGCCGTACATAAAAGGGCACATATCAACGTCGTCAGTAAGTCCATCGCCGTCGGTGTCTATTTTACCCGGACAACCTCGGTTTTTAGCACTTCCAGCTGCATAAGGACAATGATCCGATTCATCGGCAACACCGTCGCCATCTGAGTCGGTCATCCTTGGGTTCACATTGCGCTGACTATACAATAGCGGCGCTGGGCGTGAATTGTTGTTTGCTCTGGTCTGACGATCACTATCTATGACAAAGGCCAAGGCCATTTCGAAAGCACCGTAGCCTCCAGTTCCTCTAGTCAAACTTGAGCTATTGATGTCATAACTTAATCCGATATTAACCGAATTGAGACCAAAACCGATGTAGAATATATAGGCGTCTTTTAATCTGCTTCCAATACCCGCTTGAATGCTTTTCCCCATGGCCATCTGCTTGGAAGCAATGATTGCCAGGCTAGTAGCTTGAGCATATCCCTGTTTTTGAAACAAAACCGAAGGCGCGATTGATAAAGTAGAGTCCAAATAGACCGTTGCCATTCCCGAAGCTGTTATTTTTCTTGGTAGCACTGATTCGTCGTTATCCTGAAAAGTTTGCTTGCCTTGGAAGATATGACTGATTGCAGCACCGAAACTGATGTCGAGATTATTCAATTCTTGGGTGAACATCAGTCCGCCGTTCATGTCAAACTGACTAACCTTTGTCGTAGTAAATGTTTCTCCGCTTTCTGTTCCGATTTCATGTGATTCTAGACTGTATTGGTTTTCAAATACCAAGTCATTGGGGTTGAACGATTTTTGGTACAAGCCTCCTTGAAAACCTAAAGAGAAGAAACCTCCATCATTCATGGGAATGTGATTTGCGGCATTCAATACCAGGTTGTTGGTTTGTAAGGAATTATTTCCCGCTCCATTTTTGGCCCACATGGCACCTAGTCCCCAATTGCCTTGTCTTTTATCAAGGTATACATCCATAGTGCTTATTGGCTGCACGGGGTTCCATTGCGAACGGTAGTTGTTTCCTATCCGCAAGTTGCTGTGCCCGAGGCCAGCAGCGGCTGGATTGATGAACATAGGGGCATTGTAAAACTGAGTAAAATGGCCGTCTTGGGCGTGCATTACTGCACCCCAAATCAAGAAAGCGATCAAACATTTAATTTTCTTCATAGCTTATCGAATCAAGGCGACAATTCCTTTGTAAGAGAACTGCAATCCATCTACCGTTTCTGCATCAATTATATACGTGTAATTTCCCATCTCGGCTGCAGCTCCTTTTGCAGTCCCGTCCCATCCCTGAGTTATATCAGACCCGGTAAAAATCAATTCTCCCCACTGATTAAATATGAGCACGTACATTGAGGAAAAGTCATATCCGAGCACACGGAAAAAGTCATTCTGTCCATCTCCGTTCGGACTGAAAGCACTCGGGATAAAAGTTTTGTCTTCTACATTCACTAGTGCTTTCAATTCGTACACAGCTTCGCATCCTCCAGAATTATAGGCGGTGAGTACCACGTCATACTCGCCATTTTTTGTATAAGAATAACTGGGGTTTGTTTCGGTCGATGTGTCCAAACCTGTGTTGGGGTCACCAAAGTCCCACAAGTAGGAGGAGGCTTCTGCAGTCAAATTTGTGAAGTCAAATGTTCGCGAGCTTCCTATTTGCTCCATCAAGAAGCTTGTTGTAGGCGCGGGGGACAGACTTATTATTTCGCTTATAGTATCGGCGCACGACTGACTCGTGACGATAAGAGATGCTTCATAGTCTCCATTTGTCGTATAGGTATGCGAAATTTCGGGTGATACATAATCGGTCACTCCATCGGAGTCAATGTCCCATTGCGTAGAGAGGATTGTAGTGCCATTTGAATTGCTCAAATTCACAAAATCAAGCTCTTCTCCTGTGCAACCAGTGGAGACTTCAAAACTTGCAGTAGGGCCGTTCTCAACCTGAATCAAATGTGAATTCTGACTTTCACAGCCAAATTCGTCGATTAGTGTCAAGGTTATTGGAAACTGACCGGCAGTGGCGTATTCATGTGTAGGATTCAATTCAAAGCTTGTTTGAGAATCACCAAAATCCCAGCTCCAACTGCTTATGATACTATTTGAGAGATCAGATTCTGTACTGCAATTCGCATCTAGCATTTGAAGGTTGACAGATTCATTTAGACATACCTCAGTTGGCAAGGCAAAGTCAGGAAGTATCTCATATTCAAAGTCGCTGTATATTGATCCGGACTGAGAGAAATTATAGAAGCCAAACCGACCGGGTTCAAAACAATCCACTCTGTCCAGGATTACTACATTGTTCACTTTGAAGATCACCCGAGTGGGTGTGAATAGAAATTCAATGTCGTATTCCTGATTTACCTCCCAACCAGATCCTTCTTCATAAAACGTATTGGTGATTTGGAAGCCGTTAATGGTATTGTGTGTCCAAAAGAAAGGCATGAACGAGTTTGGATTGTCGAAATCAAAAGTGTAGTCGATGTCAATAAGCGAAAAACCCTCATCCGCGGATGTTTGGAAGTCACTTTTCCAATCTACCATCCAACAATCAAAAGTTGTCAGGTTGTTTCCATAAGTAGTGGGAGATTGAACACCAAAGACAAAACCAATATAATCGTTGTCGTCGGCTAGCGAATCAACACGAAGTTTTCCTGTTACTCGGACATTCATCATGTCTTTAGGGCTCACAAAGAATGTGGGCAGACCGTTAACATCTTGAGATACTTGGGTTCCATCGTCGGAAATGGTCCATTGGCCATTTCCAAGCGGACCAGCAATTGTCCAGTCGTTGAGATCCATGTTGTGCGTGCACTGTGCCTTAACCGCTGTTGCTAGGGTTAATAGACTCATGCTGAGCAGCAACAGCGAAAGGCGGTTGAGAATGTAAGTCATGTAATTGTTCATTGTCTTCACGATAATCCACCGGGGACTATCAAGTGCTAATTACGGTTGACTGTTTTTAGATATCAGTGAGCGCAGGGATGAAGGGGCTGTAGGAAAAGGGTGAATTTATTAGTCAGTTACCGTCTAATTCCGAGGTGTTTTAACTATTCAATAAATCCAGTATAGCCATGCATACGATTTCCCTTGGCCTAGTGCTTTTAGCTATTTTGTTTTCACTGACTTCTTTGAGCAAACATTCGGAGACAAGACTCATAAGTATGTTGTTGAGCAGAACACATTCGTTGAGCTTATGGAAGGCGGAAGACTTTTTTTCTCTACCGAAATCTTTATCCTACGTTTTCTTATAAATTCCTATCTGGAAAGGCTGCTGTGGTGACTGAAGCGCTCCCTGATACGCTCACTAAATCTGCTGCAGACAAGTCCGTAGAAAACGGAATTGAAGGAAATAGCGACAATTTAAAAGATGATCTAGAGAGCCTAGCTGAAGCCAACGCCGCAGGTCATGAAATCTCTGGGGCCAGTGATTTCATGCGCAAAGAATATGCTTTTTTGGAACCAAAGTCGAGACTAAAAGACTGTCTTCAATATGAAAAATTACGACTATAAGATCAACGAACTGCTTATGGGGTGGGAAAAGTTTATCTTTATGTCGAAAGACGAACAATAGCCCTACAAGAAGTTCGATTATGTACTTATGGCTTTTGAATTCCTCAATCAATGTTATTAAAGCAGGTTGAACTAATGAAAGAATCCATGTATGTTATCCACTGAGCAAAGAGCTGAAATAGAAACAGCCATTCACAAGTTATTAAGCGAACTGCGCGGGAAAATCGTGGAGTACAAAGAATTGACCAAACCGATTCCCCCTGAAAACGCTATTGGTCGAGTGTCTCGAATGGATGCCATCAACAATAAAAGTGTGAATGAAGCTGCTCTTCGCCAATCGGAGGCTAAATTCCACAGACTTGAATTAGCTTTGAAGAAAATTGAGGAACCCTATTTTGGCATTTGCACGAAGTGCGGAAAACCAATACCAATAGGGCGCATTATGCTAGTGCCGGGAGCCGTTACCTGCGTACCATGTGCCAGCTGATTGAGATGTAGTATTAAAATAATTCGAAAGCTATGACGACTATTACTAAAATACTGATCACTATGGTCGCGGTGCTGGTTGCCGACTACCTATTCGACGGAATCCAAGTCGCTGAAAACTTTTGGGGTCTGGCCCGGGTCGCAATCGTTCTTGCTTTTTTAAACGCTATTCTCCGACCAATACTGATTGTTCTTACCATTCCGCTTACGATAATTACACTTGGATTGTTTTTATTGGTAATCAACGCTTTAGTCATCCTCCTAGCAGATAAATTGCTCGATGGATTTGCCGTCGATGGATTTTGGTACGCTTTATTACTCAGTTTTATTCTGTCCATAACCAATAGCCTTTTCGAGAAATCAGAGAAGAAGAAAAAAGCACGGAACTAGGAGCGACTTATCGCGTCTTTCTGACCGTAATCTGTAACTCGAATTCTTTTTTCAGCGAAAACTTTGCATATTTGTTTAGCAAAACTAGCTGAATGGGTAACAAAATTAAAAATTCGTTTACAATTCATGACCTTGAATTGTTGTGCGGTATCAAAGCGCATACCATTCGGATTTGGGAGAAAAGGTATGACCTTCTTAGCCCTGAGAGGCTAAACCGAAATATTCGCATGTATTCGCTTGCAGACCTACAAAAGCTGCTCAATGTAACTGCGCTCTATGAGCAAGGATACAAGATTTCGAAAATCGCTGAGCTTGACGAAACTGAGTTGTCTGCCGAAGTTAAGACGGTTGCCCTTGAGGAGGTTTCAAGTAACCATAGAATTAATTCACTTGTCATCAGTATGTATACGCTTGACGAACGTCTGTTTGAAGAGATTTATGCCGACCTAATTTCCCAAGTGTCTTTTGAAAAAGTGTTTTTCCAAACGTACTTACCTTTAATGAAACACATCGGGGTGTTGTGGCAGACCAATGTAATCCTTCCTGCTCATGAGCATTTCATCTCCAACTTGATTTTTCAAAAAGTCCTCCTTCATACAGCATTGCTAGAAGCCAACTTTCTGTCTGAGAAATTGGTGCACGTTCTATTTCTGCCAAAAGGAGAGGTACATGAGTTGGGATTGTTGTTTTTAAACTACCATTTGAAATCGAAAGGAAAGCGCACTGTATACCTGGGTAGGGATATCCCCATTGAGGATTTGATGAATGTCAACGGCCAATTCAATGAGATTGTTTGGCATTGTCATGCTACTATTGATATACCTAAGGAAATCAAGAATGAGTTTGTCGAGCAGATTAGTGGACTAATCCAGAACAATGATAACAAATGCATATTAATTGGAAAAATATGGCAAGATTTGAACACGGAAAATTTGAATAAAAGCATTTCTATTGAAGATAATTTGGAAACAGCTTTAAAAAAGGGTTGATAATTTTACGGAGGCAAAGCGTTTAACCAAACACTAGTTTTGTTAAACGTTATGAAACAAATGGCTATCTTTGCTACACATTATGAAACAAATATGTATTCTCGGTTCTGGATTTGCGTCGCTATCAGCCGCTAGTTATCTGGCCAAAGCTGGTCATCAAGTCACTTTGTTCGAAAAGAATGATCAGGTTGGCGGACGTGCTCAGCAGTTTAAAAAAGATGGTTTCCTCTTCGATATGGGACCTACATGGTACTGGATGCCAGATGTTTTCGAGCGCTTCTTTGCCGATTTCGATCATCTTCCATCAGATTTCTATAGTCTTGAAAGACTAGATCCAGCCTACAAAATTTATTTTGGCCCTGATGATGCGGTTCAAATTTCTTCGCATCTGAATAAAATTTATGAGCTATTTGAAAATGAAGAACCTGGAAGTGCCGTCCAACTAAAGCGTTTTTTGAAACTTGCTGAGAAGAATTATGAAATTTCTGTCACCGACTTAGTTTATCGGCCAGGAGTTTCGCCTTTGGAATTGGTCACACCCAAAACCATTTTCAAATTACAAGAGATGTTTTTTGACATTCGCCGTCAGGTTAAAAAGATGTTCATGAACCCTCGATTGATAAAAATTCTTGAATTTCCAGTTTTGTTCCTAGGAGCCAAGCCAGGAAATACACCTTCATTCTACAATTTCATGAACTGGGCCGATTTTGGTCTGGGTACATGGCATCCCAAAGGAGGCATGTTCGAAATTGTGAGGGGAATGGAAACAATGGCCAAAGAGTTGGGAGTCGTGTTCAAGTTGAATGCTCCGGTGGATCAGATCATCGTTGATGAAAACGGAAAGGCTACTGATATTTTGGTCGATGGCGTGCGACATCAATTCGATGTTGTTTTGAGTGGTGCTGACTACCACCACACCGAGCAACTGCTCGCTCCTATACATCGTCAGTACTCAGAAAAGTATTGGGAGAATAGAACTTTTGCTCCTTCAGCATTATTATTCTACGTGGGATTTGACAAGAAAATTGCCAATGTAGACCATCATACCTTGTTCTTTGATGCTGAATTCGATGGTCATGCGGAATATATTTATGACAATCCGGGCTGGCCTGCAGATCCATTGTTCTATGCTAGTTTCCCTGGCAAGTCCGATAGTGCGTTTGCTCCCGAAGGAATGGAGGCAGCTACTTTCCTAATTCCAATTGCAACTGGACTCGATGATAACGAGTCGGAAAGGCAGAAATATTTCGATATTATTATGGATCGTCTAGAAAAAAACACAGGACAGAGAGTTCGTAAAAACATTCTCTTCACGCGTTCTTATTGTGTCGACGATTTTGTAAACGATTACAATTCGTACCAAGGAAATGCATATGGTCTGGCAAATACGCTTAGACAAACCGCATTCCTGAGACCTCGAATTAAAAGCAAGAAAGTAAATAATCTCTTTTTTACCGGTCAGCTTACTGTGCCTGGACCTGGCGTTCCTCCCGCCTTGATATCAGGAAAAATTGCTGCAGAGATGGTCTTAAAACACCTTGAAGCATGAAAGAGTTATTCGATACATCTTCCGAAGGCTGCGCTACTTTGATCACCAAGAAGTATAGCACGTCCTTTTCAATTGCTGTCAAACTTCTTGCACCTAGCGTGCGTCAAGCCATTTACAATATCTACGGTTTCGTTCGTGTGGCAGATGAGATTGTGGACAGTTTTCATGATTTTGAGCAGAAGGTACTACTGGATCGATTTGAAGATGAATATGCCTTTGCGTTAAAGCACGGAATCAGCTCAAATCCAATTATTAATGCCTTTGAACGCACGAAATCACAATACAACATTGATGATGAGCTTGTTCAGGCATTCCTCAATAGCATGCGCGCTGATTTAACGAAACAAAATTATGCGAGCCAGGAAGAAGTAGATGCATACATCTACGGATCTGCGGACGTCGTTGGACTCATGTGTCTGAAAGTCTTTGTGAACGGTGATCAAAGCGAATTTGATCGTTTGAAAGACCCAGCAATGAAATTGGGAACAGCTTTTCAAAAAGTAAACTTCCTGCGTGACTTCAAGCATGATTTTGACCAACTCAAGAGGAGTTATTTTCCAAACGTAGACTCCAATAGCCTATCGACTGAGCAAAAAGATTTCATTGTGCGCGAAATTAGTCAGGACTTTTATGATGCCTACCAAGGAATCAAACAATTGCCCAAAGAGGCCAAGTTTGGAGTGTATGTGGCGTATAAATACTACATGCAATTGCTAAAGAAAGTTGATAGAGCTTCAGCAGCAGACTTGCAAGAGAAGAGAATCAGGGTATCAAACTGGACAAAAACCTATTTGCTACTCAATTGCTATATGCGATTCAAGACAAATATATTCTGATAAGCCAAATTTACAAGACCTGTGACAATAGCCCTATACATATTGATCGTCATTGCAACTTATGCAGTAATGGAGGGTATTACATGGTGCACGCATAAATTTGTTATGCACGGATTTCTATGGTCTCTACACAAAGATCACCACCAACCCAAATACCAAAACACTTTTGAGCGGAATGATCTGTTTTTCGTCATTGGAGCAGTGCCCAGTATTTTATTGTTTTACTATGGAACAATCCCCGAGTTCAATTACAGATTTTTTGTAGCTCTAGGCGTTCTTTTTTATGGAATAACATACTTCCTCGTTCATGATGTGCTTATCCATCAACGGTTTAACTGGTTTAAGAATACCAAGAATGCTTATTTGCGCGGACTTCGGCTAGCCCATAAAATTCATCACAAACAGTTAGGCAAAGAGGATGGAGAGTGTTTTGGGATGCTCAATGTACCGAAGAAGTACTTTAAACGAACCGACTCTTGATGAAAGCACTATATCTAATCGTGCTTTTGGTTTCATTGGTATTCCCTTTGGGTTATACCATTTTCAAACTTGATTTGATCAAAAAGTGGAAGGCTTTCTCGATTTCGACGTCAATTGTGGCTCTCCTGTTTTTGGTATGGGATGTCTTTTTTACACAGGCCAATATTTGGGGCTTCAATAAGGACTACTGCCTTGGTATTTCTATTCTTGAACTTCCCTTTGAAGAGATTCTCTTCTTCTTAATTATCCCATTCTGCAGCCTTTTTATCCATTTTGCCATTTTTCATGTTTATCCCGACCTAAAACTAGGAAGAAGAGCGTCTAATGTTTTGACTCTTTCTCTGGTATTCTTCTCCTTGATACTAATGGCATTAAACTTCGGCAAAGCATACACAGCAGTTAACTTCTATGTCCTGGCTTGTTCCTTGTTGCTCGGCTTACTATGCAGGCCAAATGTTTTGCGTCAATTTTACATTTCATTCATTCCCATCTTAATTCCGTTTGGCATAGTCAACGGGGCTCTCACAGGACTATTCACTGCCTCGCCAATTGTTTGGTACGACAATGCTCAAAACCTGGGCATTCGAATCACAACTATCCCCGTAGAGGACATTGCGTACGCCTTTTCTATGCTGCTTTTGAACCTTGTACTGTTCGATATGCTCACTACAAAAAAAACGATCATACGCGATTGAAATGTTTCCCTACCACAATAGCATTAAACAACGCATCAGGAACAACGAGCTCAAAAGCTATGAATATGTGGATAAGTACAAGAATATCTCTCCATGCTTGTTGCTTCATTTCTTCACCGAACCCAAAATACGCCCCATTAGAAGTCATCGCTTCGAGCAATATGAAGCGTTTTTTAGAGAAATTTCAACTCAAGGCAATTCTGAAAACACATAATTAATTTTCTCCGCCTTGCAGGCAAATGATCAAGTGAAATACTTCGTCAAAATGCAAGTGGCGGCTCGGCACACTAGTCCATATTCTTGATTCTTTGTGAACATCTTTCCTAGATTTTTATGGCAATTTCCCATTAAGCACACCTACTTTTGTAGCTCGAAAAAGAATCTTATGTTAAAAAGTTGGTTTACCTGCCGTATCAGCTATCGCAAGATGGATGAAACAGGCCACGAAGTGAAAGCAGTATCTTCTTATCTAGTTGATGCTTATACCTATACTGAAGCCGAAGCACGCATCATTCATATCATGAATCAAGAGGTAAATGGTACTTTTGAAGTGGCCAATATTACCAAAAACAACTACCAGGAAGTTGTCGATGCTGATGAGTGCGAATTGTGGTTCAAAGTAAAAGTGTCGATGATTTCTTTCGATGAGGAATCTGGAAAAGAAAAGACTTCTAATCAGTTCTTCCTCATGTGTGCCGATGATGTGCAGGATGCATACCTCAAAACTCAAGAGTACATGAAGGGCAGTGTTAGCGGCTTCGTAATTCCTGCCGTGAACTACACTAAAATTGAAGAAGTTTACCCAGACTCTGAAGGCGAACGCACTGAGATTGATCTTCTTGAAAAAGGATTTGTTCCTATGAGTGAGTCCAACTTGGACGTAGACATGGAAACTGGTGAAGTGAAAGAGAGCTCAACTGAAGAGAAAGAAGAGAGTACGATTTCTGTAGAGGAGGATTAAGCCTTCGGTAAATGCAATTTTAACGACGAATCAATACAATCCAATACCGATATGAAGTTTTTCATTGACACCGCCAATCTCGATCAAATCAGAGAAGCTCAAGATATGGGCATCTTGGACGGAGTAACCACCAATCCTTCGCTTATGGCCAAGGAAGGAATTACTGGAGATGATAAGGTGCGAAAGCATTACCTCGATATATGTGAGATCGTTGACGGTGACGTGAGTGCCGAAGTTATTGCGACTGATTTTGATGGAATGGTTCGCGAGGGTGATATACTCGCCGATTTACACGAGAATATCGTTGTCAAAATTCCAATGACCAAGGATGGGGTAAAAGCTCTCAGATACTTTACCGATAAAGGCATCAAGACCAATTGCACTCTAATATTCTCTGCTGGACAAGCACTTCTTGCCGCCAAAGCAGGTGCTACATATATGTCGCCATTCGTTGGTCGCTTAGACGATATTTCATCCGATGGCATCGATTTGATTAGCCAAATACGGTTGATCTATGACAACTACGGTTACGAAACACAGATTCTCGCAGCTTCAGTTCGCCATACTATGCACATCATCCAGTGCGCCCAGATTGGTGCAGACGTAATTACAGCCCCATTGTCTGCAATTGCAGGTCTGCTCAAGCACCCACTTACCGATTCAGGTCTAGCCCAGTTCTTGGCCGATCACGCTAAATCTGCTGCTAAAGAATAATCGATGCTAATAAGGATCTACGAAGAAAACCCCGACCCACGACGTGTAGCTCAAGTCGTCAGATTTCTCAGAAATGGGGGAGTGGCAATCCTGCCTACTGATGGGGTGTACACCTTCACGTGTGATCTTGCGAATTATCGTGCTTTTGAGAAAATTTGTCAGCTGAAAGGAATCAGACCCGAAAAGGCCGATTTCTCTGTCCTATGCAGCGGCCTCAGTCACTTGTCGGATTTTTGTCAGCCTATTTCTACGTCTACGTTCAAGATGCTTAAGCGCGCCCTTCCCGGGCCGTTCACGTTCATCTTGCATGCCAACAACAATGTGCCACGCTTGTTCAAGTCGAAGAAGAAGACAATCGGAATACGTGTTCCTGATAATGCGATTGTTCAAAGCATCATTGCTGAGCTAGGCGGACCGTTAGTAGCCACTTCAGTAAAGCACGACGACGAAATCATAGAACACAGCACGGACCCTGAGCTAATCAACGAAAAGTACCTCGACAGGGTGGATGTAGTAGTAGATGGTGGAATTGGCTCGCTTGAAGCAACAACAGTTGTCGATTGCACTGGGGATTCTCCAGAAATAATTCGTGAAGGAATAGGCGATATTTCATTGATCTAAAAAAGCCTCTCCCTAAAGACTTGCACTTGGAATAAAAAGCTCTTGCTTTTACTCCTTATATTCTCGACTAGTTAACATCGGAACAAAAGAAAAATTCCCATGTGTCTTACGACCGTACTCGTTTTCTCCAAGCTTAATGATCTCAGTCATCTCCTGAACACTGCCTTCTCCCAAAGGAATGACCATCTTACCTCCAACTTTCAATTGTTTGAGTAATTCTTCAGGAATATGCGGAGCGCCGCAAGTAATAAGTACTTTGTCGAATGGAGCAAAGCCAGGCAAACCTTTAAAACCATCGCCATATACAAGGGTAGGTCTCAAATTCAGTTGGCTTAAAATAGTCTTAGCGCGATCATGCAATAGTTTTTGACGCTCGATAGAGAAGACTTTTGCCCCCATCTTGCACAAAACACTGGTTTGATAACCACTTCCGGTGCCTATTTCAAGCACTTTTTGCCCTGGGGTAATATCCAGAAGCTGTGATTGAAAGCCAACGGTAAAGGGCTGCGATATCGTCTGGCCGGCGCCTATTTGGAAGGCTTTATTTTCGTAAGCGAATTCAACAAAGGCCCCATCCATAAAATAGTGGCGAGGAACAGCGTTCATCGCTTCATGCACTGAAGCCTGCGTCACGCCGCCTTCTCGAAGCTCGTTCAAAAGTTGTCGGCGTAATCCTTGATGTCGGTATGTATCTGGTGGTAACACGAGTGACAAATATAGTATAGAGTGGAAGTGAAATAAGTACAGATCACAGCATAGTTTTTCACGTGTAAGAGTTCAAAAGACCTGTGGGCAGACAAGCATTTGCCAAAGGCTAAATATTTTAAAGAAAACGAGCATTCCAGCGGCGGCTCAGACTATTCGTAATCAGTTGTTTACATGAAATGTGACCTTGGGATAAAAATGGCGTCATAAGCTCGCAATTGCTATTGCTGACTTGTTTAAATATTTCAATCATTTTAAACCCTGTTTATTATGACGCTTAGTCAAACAAAGATTTTTGTTGGTTTCCGACGATTACTTTTAGCCCTTTGCATAGGAGGATTTATTTCATTGCTAGCAGCTTGCGGCGGTGAATTACAAGATCATGATCACGAGCATGCAGTAGGAGAAGTAATTGAAAACGAACAAGATGCTCTTGAAAGTGCAGTCGAGGAAGCTGTTGAAGTGACAGAAGATGTCCGCTTAGACATGGAAGGAATGAGCTTGTTACCAGCCGATATGATTTTTGTTGAAGGATCAGTGGAATATAGCATCAAAGGATTTATTGAGAATGGAACTGGCGAGCAGGTTTTTATTTTGGACAAAATTCCAATGGAAGGTGAAGATGTTTCTCTTGAAGGAAAAGAACAACTAGATAAATTAGCCGCCTTGTTAAAAACCAATCCAGATGTAAACTGTGAAGTTCAGGGCCATACGGCAAAAGCGAAGAACGCAGTTGGAGGAGCTGGCAAGAAGACTTGGTCTAAAGCTCGTGCAATGTGGGTAAAAGCAAAATTGAACCTACGTGGTGCTGATGGCGACCAATTGACTGCCAAAGGATATGGTGATGAGCAATTGCTTGCAGACCTAGATCCAGAAGCTGACGGACAAAAAAGAATTGCTCTTTTATTGAAAAAGCAATAGTTAAACACCGAACTAACTAAAGCCGCAGATCGAGGGAAAATCATAGGCTATTCTTTTTCTTTGAGGCTTTTGCTTTATTCCTTGGTCGAGATGTTAATAAAACATCGAAATTCTTCTCATTACTGCCCAACCTTCAATAATTTTGCCACAAAGCAATTGCTATGTTGAAAATTGGAGTGCTCGGAGCGGGACATTTGGGGAAGATTCACATGAAGTGCATCATGGAAATAAGCGATCAATATGAATTGGTCGGTTTCTATGATCCGGATCCGGCTATGGTAAAAGAGGCTTTGGCCTTATTTGAGATAGTGGCATTTGACAAAATTGAGGACCTTATTGCCGCAGTAGATGTCGTTGATGTAGTGACTCCGACACTGTCTCATTTCGAATGTGCATCGCAAGCACTGCGCTCACACAAACATGTATTCGTCGAGAAACCAATGACCAATACAGTCGAAGAAGCAAAATCTCTTATCAAGCTTGCCCACGAAGCAGCTACCAAGATCCAAGTAGGGCACGTAGAACGATTCAATCCGGCCTTCATAGCCGCTGAGCCTTTTTTCGAAGATCCCCGGTTCATTGAAACACACCGTCTTGCCGAATTCAATCCGCGAGGAACAGATGTTTCCGTTGTGCTTGATCTCATGATTCACGATATCGATATCGTCCTTTCAGTTGTAAAAGGAAATGTCAAAAACATAAGCGCAAGTGGAGTCGCTGTTGTGAGCGAAACTCCAGATATTGCCAATGCACGTTTGGAATTTGATAACGGCTGTGTTGCTAATTTGACGGCGAGCAGGATGTCACTCAAGAATATGCGCAAGTCGCGGTTCTTCCAAAGAGATGCCTATATCTCTGTCGACTTTCTGGAAAAATCCTCTGAAATTGTTCGCATGAAAACTGTAGTTGGCGAACCAGATCCATTTTCGGTTAATATCGATCTTGGAGAGGGGCGTGGCTTCAAAGAAATATTCTTTGAAAAGCCAGAGATTATCGCCAACAATGCAATTCGAGATGAACTTTCTAGTTTCGAAGAGGCCATTCGCCTCGATAAGACGCCAAAAGTATCTGTCGATCATGGGTACAATGCCTTGCTAGTTGCCTATGAAATTCTAGAGAAATTGGAGCTTACTTCTCAAGTTATTTAAGTATAATCCCTTGATTTTCAGTCACGAGTAGCGATGTTCTAGTTTTTTTTGCACGGAATATACTATTGTTAGTTTTCACGCGTTGTTCAGTTAGGTGACTAACGTCATCGTATGATGCTTGAATGCCGAAACAATTGCAGGACCATGGCTCGCAAGAAATGACTAATTTTGCGCTTCTATTTCGGTGAAAACAATTAGATGAAAACACTTTCTACCTTGCTGATTGCCCTTGCAATCTTTGGCATGTCTTCGTGCAAATGGATTGATCCAGATGAAATGACACCCGGATACATTCACATTGATGAGCTTTCATTCACCGCCCAATCAGGGCAAGTTACCTCAAGTCATAAAATTACAGAAGTATGGGTCTTCGCCGATGGCAAGATGCTAGGAGCTTACGATCTTCCTGCTACCATTCCGGTTCTGTATGAAGGAAACACCCCTTTTGAATTTCGCGCCGGAATTAAGAACAACGGCATCGCCTCTTCGCGTATCATGTACCCCTTTTATGCGCCGTATACTGAAGTGCTTAATGTGCAGGCTTTGAAGACGGATACTGTTAGACCAGAATTTGTCTACCGTGAAACGGTTGCTATTAGTCTGAAAGAAGACTTTGAATCACAAGCCGGAACTCAGTTTGAAGTCACTTCAAGCAGTCAATTTACTTGGGATGTAGTTACTGGAGAAGAAGGAGGAGATGTTTTTGAAGGAGACTTTTCAGCCAAAGTGACTATGGATGGCGATGGAATTATCTGGCATGCCGAATCTGCAACTCCTATTTCAGGAAACGTAGGCGGACAAATGTGGCTAGAGTTGGATTATAAGTGCAACAATACGTTTGCCGTAGGCTTGAATGCCGTCCAAGGTGATATTGAAGCGAAAATGCTCGCTCTTATTATCAATCCAACCAATGACGACGGAGTTTCCGAATGGAATAAAATATATGTCGACCTCACCACTGTGGGCTCCCAAGCTCAAGTGGCAGATGAAGTATTTATCTACTTTGAAAGTGTTCGACAATCGAATAATCCGGTAGGCGAACTTTGGTTCGATAACATTAAATTGGTTCACTTCTAATATGAACGTCCGCCTCCAGGTACTGAAATATCTTATTGCTGACTGGATCAGTGCTTCTGCGGCTTGGACCTTTTTGTTCATTTTTAGAAAGACTATCCCCGAGCCCGACAAGTTTGGCTACGCAATTGACATTCATTTCGATGCCAATTACTATTACGGATTATTCTTCATCCCATTCTTCTGGGTAATGCTTTACATCGTTGCTGGTCAATACACACGTATATACCGCAAGCACCGACTCAAGGAGCTCAGTCAGACCCTCGTGCTGTCTATCCTAGGAGTAATGGCGATCTTCTTTGTATTCCTCTTGGACGATCAAATTGCATCGTATAAGAACTACTATCAGTCCCTACTGGCACTCTTTTTCTCACATTTCGGTTTCACCATTCTGTTGAGGTTGATTCTCACTACACGCACTGTGCATCGTGTGCATAGGGGAGACATCGGTTTCAATACCATTATGGTTGGCGGAAACGAAATGGCCATCAATATTTATGACGAGATCAAAGCTCTTCCGAAGTCACCAGGATTTAAGTTCCTGGGATTTGTGCGCGTGAATGGTGTCGATAATCAACTTACTCAGCAAATGCCTCTGCTGGGCACTTACAAGGACCTTCCTCAACTGATTGCTCAAAAGAATGTACAAGAGGTCATAATCGCCATTGAATCGTCTGATCACGGCTATTTGGAAAACATTCTCAATCAACTGGAAGGAACTGGAGTCAATATCAAAGTGATTCCTGATATGTACGATATCCTCACAGGTTCGGTGAAGATGACGAGTATTTTCGGTGCTCCACTCATTCAGATCAACAGAGAAATTATGCCGGCTTGGCAGTTCTCTGTAAAACGTATCGTGGATGTCTCAGTTTCGATATTCGCCTTGTTGATCTTGTCGCCTGTATATTTGATGATTGCATTGTTGGTTAGACTTTCTTCACCCGGAAAAATATTCTTCATTCAGGAGCGGATAGGGAAGTATGGTCAGCCATTCAATATCTACAAGTTCCGAACCATGGTCAAGGACGCGGAGAGCGAAGGACCTCAGTTGTCAAGTTCCAATGACGCGCGGATCACTCCATTGGGAAGGTCTCTAAGAAAGACTCGACTAGACGAACTTCCTCAGTTTCTCAACGTTGTTTTAGGAGACATGGCCCTGGTAGGTCCGCGACCGGAACGCCAGCATTTCATTGATCGCATTACGGAGAGGGCTCCTCACTACAGACATTTGCACAAAGTGCGTCCAGGCATAACAAGCTGGGGACAAGTCAAGTACGGATACGCCGAAAACGTCGATCAAATGATCCAGCGACTCAAGTACGATATTCTATATATCGAGAACATGTCCATCGCCGTTGATTTGAAGATCTTGATTTATACGGTTATGATCGTATTGAAAGGAAGCGGGAAATAGTCTGATCTCCAATACCCATAGATTATTTTCATCCATTGCACCGATGTTTTTCTTGGAACATCAATTTTATCGAATTTTCAGACTTAAATTCGTGGAATAATAGTCTGCACTTTGGGACTTGAATTGACACGAATTATGGAGATGTATCAGATACAATTGATTGAGTCGTTTTCGTTGATCATTATCGTCGTTTTAGCCGTGAGGCTTATAAAGAAATTGGTGGAAAAGGCGGCCATCAAATACGATTACCATAAGACAAGGGTTAAGATCATGAAAAAAGTTGTGACCCTCATTTTGGTCACCTGTTCAATTATTATTCTGGTCTTAATTTGGGGCATTGCTCCCTCTCAACTCTTGGGCTATATAGCGTCCTTACTCACCGTGGTCGGACTCGCTTTTTTTGCCCAATGGTCAGTACTCTCAAACATAACTGCGACGCTCATCATTTTCTTCAGCCACCAAGTGAAGATTGGCGATCGAGTGGCTGTGTTGGATCAGGACTTTAAAATTGAAGGTAAGGTGAGTGATATTGGCGTTTTCTTTATTATTATTAAAGTCAATGACAATGAATATGTCTCGATGCCAAGCAACGTGTTTTTTCAGAAAATGGTAAAGAGGATTACCTGATTTCAATTGGATGTTCATGAA
>JBLHIB010000037.1:0-25790 GCA_047615865.1 Gammaproteobacteria bacterium | reverse complement strand
TAAGAAACTACTTAGGTACGATATATTAACCCTGCGCAAGTCGCGGGGTTTTTTCGTAGTATATTTTTTTGCTAAAACCCTCCTTAGCGTGAAAGAGGAAGAGTGAAGTGAACTGTTGTGCCTTCTCCAAATGTGGATTCTACCCAGATTTTGCACCCATGAAGCTCAATAATCTTTCGAGCTACTGACATACCGATTCCGTGGCCTTCATAATCATCTCTTGAATTCAGACGTTTAAATATCTTAAAAATCACGTCGAGGTATTCTTCTTTTATCCCAATTCCGTTATCGGTTACTGTAAATTCTGCAACTTGATCATATACTTTAGCGGCGAACTCAACTTTAATGGGCACATCACTTTTACTAAACTTGATGGAATTACAAAGTAAATTGTGAAAGACGATGTTTACCAATAAAGGATCACATAGGACCTCCGGTAATTCACCAATTGCGACTTCTGCGCTCGACTCTTGGATTTTTTGACAAAAGTCGTCCACCACATCATTGATAATAGAAGTACAGTTGACTTTTTCTAAATGAAGCTCTTGTTTACCCACTCGGGAGAACTCCATTAATCCATTGATCAAATCTCTCATCCTTCGACTAGAGTTCACAATGTGATGCATGATTCGAAGATTCCCTTCATCCAAATCTGCTCCGATATTCTCTTTCAATAACTGGGTATATGTGCTCATCAAGCGCACAGGTTCCTGCAAATCATGGGAGGCAGCGTAGGCAAATTGCTCGAGCTCCCTGTTGGATGACTTTAGATCTGCCATGTACTTTTCCGCTTCTCTTTCGGCACTTCGTCTATCGGATATATCTGTAGTCGATCCTCGATAACAAAATACTTCTCCATTCTCATTGAACTCAGGAATTCCGCTAGATATGATATCCATGATTCGAGCATCTTTGCAATTATATTGACCAGCAAGATCCACAAAAACAGTTGGGTTTTCTCGCAATGAAATTAACATTTCACGGAAACCTTCTTTTTGACTTTCAACGCGAGTTTCCACTACAGAAGTGCCAATCAACTCATTGATTCCGTATCCTGTTAATGACTCATGATTCTTAGACAAATACACAATATGTCCCTTCAAATCGACCTCCCAGAACCAAGTTCTTGAACTCTCAACGATATTTTTAAATCGATTCTCAGACTCTTCCACTCTTTTCAAGTGCTCGACATCCTTACTAATGTCGGAAATCATGCTCAGCAGGTACTCTGGTTTTCCATCGATGTTCCTTATCGAGAAGCCATGAATTCCCACCCACAATTTACTTCCATCCTTTTTTATGTATTCCTTTTCAACGTCATAAACATCCTTCTCACCTGACATGATCAACTTGAAATCTTTATGATCTTGCCCTAGGTGCTCTTCAGAAGTGATTTTCGAATAAGTCAAGTCTATTAACTCTCTAACCTCATATCCCAGCATTTTGGCAAATTGCTTACTTACCCGCGTCCATTTGCCTTTAGCGTTAGAAATGCTTATCCCCACTTCCTCTTGAGCGAACATGGCTTCAATCATATTATCGAAAACCACATTCTCGGTTTCCACAGCCTTGAGAGCGCTGGTATCCAACTTGACACCAGACATGGTTTCCACAGCACCTTCACTGGTATAAGAATGAGGAGTAGCCCAAATCGCTGTCCAGACTATCTGTCCATCTTTTCGCTTAATTCGGTATTCCAGTTTGAACTTCTCGCTTGGACCAATTTCGGCCATTTTAGCCATCACGCCCATAACATTTGGCAGATCATCCTCGTAAATCAATGCGAACATACCTCCCTGCATCTGGTTCAGTTCATCTTTGGTGTAGCCATATATCTGCTCGATATTTTCACCTACGAATATAAATTGTCCCAAAGCAATATTGTACAAAAACAACACTCCTTCAAAGCAATGGGTCAATCCATCTAAGAATTTATCTTTTTCGACAATAGTCTGGCGCGTCTGTTTAAGCTCACCTTTCAATCGGTCAATTTCAATCTGATACTTCTGATTAGAATCTGAATTGGGGGAATTCATAATGTTCTATCCGAGATTTAACTAGAGGGTAGTCGAGAAATATTGCGCCAAAAATGGAATGTATCAATGAATACTTGCTTGTATTCCGACAAGTCCAAAGGCTTATTTATCACGGCATTCGCTCCAGCACGGAATGCCTCTTTAATATGGTTGGACGCCGTTGAAACTGTAAATACGATTACAGGCAAACTTTTCAGTTTTTCATCATCTCGAATTGTCTTGAGCACTTGAATACCATGCATTCCAGGCATATTTAAATCCAATAGAACTAGATCGGGAGTAGCTATTTCGTCATTCTGAAGAAACATCAATCCCGTCTCGCCATCGGCCTGTTCAAGAATCTCAATATCACTAGCAATTGTACCAACGATAGTCCGAAGTAATTCTCGGTCTTCTTTGGAGTCATCTATATACAAAATCTGGAATTTTTTCATATGCATGCCTTTCAGTGAAGATATTATTTTCTGTTGATCCTACCAATCCATAGGCCTCAAACTTACACTCATTTCGTGGGCGTCCATCTACATTTGACTCGAAAACAATGGAATAAAGGATGAAATCAGCTATCGCATTTTTACTCGGATTTGGCTATATGATCAGCGCTTACGCGCAAATGATGTATCCAGGAGAAGTCACCATAACGGGAGATAAGGAAACTGTATTTGACTGGAGCACTGACAACTGCTCCATGCAGATGTCAGTAGATGGCACTCCGCGAGTCTTTCGTGATGCCGATGGCCAAATTCAATTGATCAACATGCATACCACTGCATTTCGGATGGTGGGTGACGACTTTGACAATTTGCAAATTGATTGCTCTGCTCCTATTCTTGATTCTGACTGGGACGATGACCCTGCTAAATTCAACTCAGCCGAATGGCTAGGTTCTACCTGGACTGAGGACGGTGAAACGGTATACGGACTTGTTCACAGCGAATGGCATGCCTACGATTACGAAGGTCAATGTCTTAGCTCCGACATAATGAAATGCTGGTACAACGGTATTACTTTGGTCGAATCCGTGGATTCTGGCCGCACGTTTTCGCACTTGAATGCTCCAGACCACTTGGTTGCTAGCGTACCCTATGTATACGATGCCACTCTGCAAAGTCGACAAGGTGCTTTTGGACCATCCAACATTGTTAAGAATCCCAACGACGGCCTTTACTATTGCCTATTTTATACGGAAGAAAATGTAAATGGAACTACTTCATACGAACAAGGTGGGGGCACCTGCGTAATGCGTACTGCCGATCTAAGTGATCCAAAAAGTTGGAGAATATTCGATGGAAACGGCTACAATACGACAAGTGTAAATCCCTATACCGAAAATTTTGTTTTGGAGGATCACCTCTTTTACAACATTGGGATGGGCAAACAAATGGCCAGTTTGACCTACAATACGTATTTCGATATGTGGATGCTGGTTGGGCCTTCGGCCAAATATAATCGCGAGGAAGACCGATATGTTCGCGGGTTCTATTACCAACTTTCCGATAATTTGATAGATTGGACTGGACTCAAGCTCATTGTAGAAATGAACTTCCCTGATGATTCAGCTTTGAACAACTCGTCTCTTGATGAGTATGGGATGTACCCTACTATCATCGATCACAACGATCCATCAAGAAATTTTATGTATTCTGATCAAGATTGCCACTTGTATTATACTGTATGGAATACTTATCCTTCGGAAACTTCTGGTAGTCCGAATAGAAACCTCGTGCGCGTACCAATACACTTTTCTAAAGCCTATGTCAGTTCTTTTACCATAGATGGAAAAGGGACTCAATACGATGCCAATCCGGGAGATGGTGTATGTGCTACTGAATCGGGCAAGTGCAATCTGCACGCTTTGATTCAAGAGTCGAATGCAAGATTGCCTCGTTATGCTGATTCGGTTCTTACTGTTCATTTCGACGTATCAGGCCCCAAATTCAATATTCAAAATTCAGGGGGCACCATAAATGATCCTGTGTTCTTTGACGCTTGGACTGAACCTGACGCAGCCGTGAACTCCCTTTCCATTGATGAAGGATTCAATACTCAATTTGGAGTAGTTTGGGAGTTCAACGGAAACCCGGCAATTACTTTTAATGGCGGACAATCGGGAATGCGAGGAATCGTCATCAAAGGACAAAATGGACCTGCGGTTACTTTCACGACCGAAGGGAACAATGTTATTGAAGGCTGTTGGCTTGGTACTTCAAGTGACGGTCTGTCCAATGAAATCGAAGATACAGGTGGCACGGCAATAGAGATTATTGATTGTGACAACAATAGAATTGGAGGATTGGATCCTTCCCAAAGAAACATTCTATTGGGCCCAGTAAACGTCGAGAACTCAGATAACAATGCTATTCAAGGAAATTATTTCGGCTTATCCGCCGACGGCACAGCATCAATAGACAACAACGGGAATACAGCTTTGAGCATTATCAATTCTGCCAATAATAAAATTGGAGGAGTTGAGGATGCAGCAAGAAATATATTTGCCGGAGGCTACAATGGGACTATTGCTATTCAGGGTGAGGGATCTTGGAATAGCCTTGTATTGAACAACTATTTTGGAATCAATGCAATAGGAACAGAGGCAATTGGAACGTGTAACTCGGCGATCTCTATTTATGGACAAGCACATTCCAATTACATTGGAGCTTTGGGTTCAGGAAATACTATTGGTTCGCTTAGCACTGGTGTTGCCCACATAATACTTGAGGGATCTACCCATGACAATTACATTCAGGGTAATTATATTGGCGTGAACACGGAGGGCTCAAGTCTAGTTCCAGACGAAGATCAAAGTATGGCGGCCATATACCTCAACGACGGCGCAAACAACAACTGGATAGGCGGAACGGAAGGCCAAGGAAATACGATCGCATACTCGCGTTTACATGGCATATTACTCCTTGGCAGTGCAGGAAATGGCAACACCATTCAAGGGAATTCTATCTATGGTATTTCAGGAATGGGAATTGACATTGGGTTTGATGGCATGACGCAAGAAAACGACTATATGGATGAGGATGATGGTCCAAATACAGCTCTCAATTATCCTGACCTGGAAACCGCATTTGCCGAAGGCTCATATCTTGAACTATCTGGCAGCATGCATTCCATTGCAAACACTCCAATTTCGCTGGAATATTTTGTCAGCGAATCCTGTGGAGAATCTGGATATGGGCCTGGGAAAATACTTTTAGGATCTCAAGAAATCACGACTGACGCTGAAGGAAACTCCCCAATCAACTTCAATTATCAAGGAGACATGGCTTTTGAAGAGTTATTCTACACAGCAATTGCCACCGATCAAAATGGCAATTCATCGGAATTCTCTTCTTGCATCTCCACTTCTGTGCCTTCAGCAGAAATTGCAATTAATCCGCAGCAAATCGACGAATCGGGATCGGTGGGATCAGATATCGATATCGCACTGGCTATAGAAAACGACGGCTTTCAGGAATTGGATTGGACTTTGGAGTCCGACGAAGCTTGGATCAGTTTTTCAGCTTCTTCTGGAACCGAGTCCCCTAGCGGAGGAAGCACTATTTATATAAGCTTCGACGTATCAGCATTTGCCGAAGGCGAACATTTTGGAACAATTACATTAAGCTCCAATGATCCTGACGAATCGACAATCAATATCCCCGTTAACTTGAATTTGAGCGCCGAACCCATATTGACTTTTGAGCCTTCCTCATTCGAAATTTCGCAAAATATCAATTCAATGGTGATGCATTCCATTGCTGTTCAAAATGATGGCATGGGTGATTTATCTTGGGCTTTAAGCGCTCCGATAGAGGTAAGTTGGATTTATTCGGGCATGCCCAACAACGGAGTTTTACCGGCTGGACAAAGCGATCAATTGTTCTTCAATATCAATACGCAAGGCCTGTCTGAAGGAACGTACAATTCAGAAGTCGTCATCAACTCCAATGCTTCGAATGCTTCTTTCTTAATCATTCCTGTCACCTTAATTGTAGGCGAAAACAATGCCACTTTGAGTGTTGATTTGTTTGTTGACCAGTTCGGATTTTGCCAGAGCGAGCAAACAGAAGTGAATTTCACTGGAACTGGAGTTGCTCAACCAGGAAATACATATTTAGTTAAGTTATCGGACGAAAATGGTTCGTTTACGACGCCTTATACCGTGGGACAGACATCAACAACGACGACGAATGGAACAATTTCAATTCAGATACCCAGTGACATCCCCACTGGAAACGGCTACAAATTAAGTATCCAGTCGACGAATCCGCCGAGCGGCAACAACGTCAATCCAAACGATATTTATGTGCACCCGTGGGTGAATATTTCGGCTCCAGAATTGGGATCGGCATGCACAAGCTCAGGACCACAAGCATTGCCACAAGGAACACCAAGTGGAGGCTATTGGGAAGGTCCAGGAGTCGACAACAACACATTTGACCCTAACCTGACCGGGATAGGTGATTTCCAATTGAATTACGTTTATCAATCACCTGAAATGTGCGTTTTTAAGGCTCAACGCACGCTTACAGTATATAATGCTGCTTCGGTTACTTTGGAAGAGAGCGGACCATTCTGTACAAACTCAATTGGCTCTTTTCTTGTGGCGTATCCAACTGGCGGACAGTGGTCTGGAGAAGGTATTCAATCGAATATGTTTTCTCCTATGGATGCAGGAGCAGGCACGCATGAATTGACCTATACGTATGGCATGTCTCAAGGATGCGCAAGCAATACAACAATGGAAGTGATTGTCTATGATCTTCCAGAGGTTTCCGCTTCGCAAATGTCTGCAGTATGCATCGGAACCGAAACGATTGAACTAGACTTTGCTCTTCCAGTTGGCGGAGAATACTGGGGCACGTGGATAGAAAACAACGCATTTAACTTACAAGCCTCTGGCCCAGGAAATTTCGAAATGAACTACACCTATATCTCAACGGAAGGATGCAGCAATTCAACAACAATAGGACTGGAGGTGCTTTCGCTTCCAACGAACAATATAGGTTTGGAGACTAGCTATTGCGCCAATGAAGAACCGGTTTACCTATCGGCCCAAGACGAAAGCATTATAGAAGTGAGCGGACCAGGAATAATGGAGAATGTATTCTACCCTGGGATGGCCGAGGAAGGTGAGAACACATTACACATAATTATCGAAGGCAGCAACGGATGCATTCTTGAATCCAACGAAACTGTTCACATCAAACCTGTACCAGAGGTTTCTCTCGCACTTCCAGATAGTCTGTGCTCTTCAGACCCGTTGTTTGATTTGAGCTCAGGCAATCCTTTGGCTGGCATATATGCGGTGAACGGCACTATTTCTTCGAGTATCAACCCTGGCCTATTGACACCAGGAGCGCACGAGGTTACTTACTTCTACGAGAATGATTTCTTCTGCATGGGAGTGGCCAGTGAGTCGATTTGGGTCACCGAATCTCCAGATACACCAACGATTACATTCGACGGCATTTTTCTTTCGTCCAACATCGAAGAGGGTCTACAGTGGTATCTGAATGATGATTTAATTCCTGGAGCCGACAGCAATTCGCACATGCCTAGTACCGGTGGAATTTACACTGCTAAAGCAATGAATAACAATTGTGCGTCTGACATGTCCAATGAAATTGAAGTAAACATTACCCAAATTGGAGAGACAAGCGATTCTCAAGTACGTGTATACCCGAACCCGTTCGATTCTCGTATTATTGTAGATGCGGGAACGCGTTGGTCAGACGAAACAGAATTCAGATTGTACAGTGAAACTGGCGCCTTGGTGAGATTTGCTCATGTATCTGAAGTGCAATATTCCAATGGGAAGTATTTGTACCATGAAGGTCTTGATGCAATCAAGCCAGGAATATATTTTCTCTTAATTCTTGAAGGGGAGAACACACATCGAGCGGTTCTGCAAAAGAGGTAATCGCCTATTCCGCTGTTAGGCCAAGAAAATCCATCGCTGCTCGGCGACCTTTTGATACGAGCTTGGTTTTTCCGACGTTAAACAAGTATGACTGTTCATCTTGCCGACAGCAATCAACCGATATTTCTATCAAACGCGCACTGGACAAAGCAAGCCTTGATTCATGTGTTTTACTGGACTTTGGTGCCACCCGCAGACAAATAGACTGCGGATTGACAAAATCTTTGTCAAAAGCTACTATTGTGAGCCCGCTATAATATTTGGGATCATCAAATACAGCCTCTATTTTCAACAAACCATCAACTTCGACCGACTGTCTATATAAATGCCCTGCGCAGGACATAAGACTACAGCTCTTAAAAACAGCCTCGGTAATTTTCATATCAGCATGGGTCTCATGCGAATAACAAGTTGGTGTCTCATTTGCGCTCCGCGCCAAGATAAACAGATCATAAAACTCATTTCCTACTCGTTGCTGATGCAATTCACCAAAAGTAGTATCCGAAGAACCTAGCTTCTTCGCAATATAACTTTCGAGCCAACCTTTCCATGCATCATTTTCGAACGAAAGTACAGCACCATTAATGGGATTACAATGAGAAACAGTCGGATTGATAAATGGAGAAAAATCCGTGTAAACCATAATATCACTGATCTCTTCTGGAGAGTATCCTATAGCAAGTAAAGTAGCAACGATAGCTCCACCCTCCTCTCCTGAAACATTATCTAAAAAGGCCAAGACTCCCTCATCTGTCAATATCTCAAGCGCGCCACAATAGGCAATTGAATGTAAATCGCACGGGCCGAGGGTCAAGTTTCTAATTGACTGAGCGGCGCTAGAAAAGTTCATTAGAATAGTGCCAAAAAATATAAGCGACAAGCGCAAATAAGTCTGAAAGTATGTTTTAATCTGAGAGCGCATTATGTAATAACCAGAGTCAATGTTGTTTCTACAAGAAGACTAGTTCCTTGTTTTGTTACAACTGTAATGCGATACTACCTAATTTTCTTGCTCAATGAATTTCTTCTAGGTTAAATAATCTTAAGTCTACCCAAAAGGGGGATGCCCTGCTGAGCAGGACACCCGAATCGTCGCAATTCAAAGACCGTTATTTTCCAAAAGGTTGCAACAATTCGCTATACTTGATCTGACATGGAAGACGACAATCAATCTGAAGAAGCGAAAGGACAAGCTCAAAAAGCACATGCATCCAGAAGTATCAAAGCTTCTTGGTCTGCTCTCAAAAAATATTTGAGCAGTGTCCTGAGTCTCAAAAGTGGTATTGATAAAGCTGCGACTTTGGAGGGAATACGCAGTGACGTGGACTTTAAAGGTGCGGCGGCGTGGATTTTGGTGTGTTCAACTTTGATCGCATCTATTGGTCTTGGAGAAAATAACGTAGCAGTTATAATCGGAGCCATGCTAATTTCTCCTCTCATGGGACCAATTCTCGGAATAGGTTTGGCAGCGGGTATCAATGATTTTGATTTGCTCAAAAGGTCGCTGACCAATTTTGGTTTGGCTGTTGCCATATCTTTGATCATTTCGACAGTCTATTTCTTGATCAACCCCGTAGTCAATGTAACTCCCGAACTGGCTTCGCGCCGAAGCGCTGTTTTAACCGCGATCGCCATTGCCATATTGGGTGGTGCTGCGGGAATAATAGCTGGTTCTAGAAGTCAGAAAAGCAATGTTGTCCCAGGTGTTGCTATCGCGACTGCGCTTATGCCTCCTTTGTGCACTGCAGGATACGGACTTGCGAGTTTGCAAATGGACTACCTATTCGGGGCCCTCTATCTTTTCTTCATCAACTCGGTATTTATCGCTGTCCCGACCTACCTATATATCCGCTACATGAAATTCCCTATCAAGGAATTTGTAGACCCAATTCGCGAGGCCAAGATAAAAAGGTACATATGGTTATTCATTATAATAACCGTCGTTCCAAGTGGCATTGCATTCTATCAGGTGTTAACCGAATCATTTTTTCGCAAGAATACGGAACTCTTCGTAAATCATATCAAAGAAGGTCTTGAAGGAACTCCTACCTCTGTCGCGTATTTCGAAACTATCCATACCGACTCTATGGACGTCTTAAAAGTAGCTTTGGTCGGAACCACTGTTCCGGAAATCACTATTGCGCAGTGGAAGAACCAAATGACTGAGAAAAATCTAGACAAATGCAAGTTGGTCATATTCCAAAATGAGGATATGACCACTGTGCTGGCAGATATTCAAGAAAAGAGCTTTGCCCAAAATCGGCTATTGGTTCAAGATATGCTCTATCGCAAGGAGCAGGAAGTCGATACGCTCACGTATCAGCTGGCACAGTTTGAAAAAAAGGATGAGGCGACCAAGAGCATTTTAGAGGAAGCGCACATCGTCTTTCCAGAAATTACTAGATCTGGGTATGCCGAATATCTCGAATTGGATCGGGACGGGAACAAGCGATTGATGCCTACTTTACTCATAGACTGGCAAGCCGACTTGACAGAGGAACAACGTGACCGACTGCAAGCTCGATTGGTTCATTGGTTCCAGGTGAGGTTGACTCAACCGAACATTCAGGTTATTCCTTACCCGACCTCAAAGAACGAATAAGCTCTTTGGCGTCTTTGATGGCTTGAATATCGGTTTCAGTGTACGTTAAGTCTAAGATGTCGGATTTGACTCCGTGGTCAATTTTTACGTTGCCACTCATGTGAAATTCTTTGATTCCAATGTCGGCAAACCGCTTGATATTCGACGCGTTCACACCACTTCCCACCATGAAGTCAATTTGTTCCCCGTAATTATCATTCAGATCACCAATCAAGTCAATTCCATCGATTGCCTTCGGTTTTTGACCTGAAGTCAAAATACGAGAACATCCCGCCTCAATGATGGTCTCAACAGCTTGGAATGGATCCGAGCACACATCAAAAGCACGGTGAAAAGTCACTTCCATAGGGTGCGCAGCATTCACAAGATCTTTTAGATACTGGTAAGGTACGGTGCCATCTTCTTCAAGCAAACCGATAACGACGCCTTCAATGCCCATGATCTTACAGTTTTCTATTTCGCGCTTGATATTGGCAATTTCGATTCTATCATACACGAAATCACCAGGTCTTGGGCGTACCAGAACCATTATGGGCAATGTGATGTACTGTCTGGAAAGTTGGATAGTAGCAGATGAAGGAGATAGTCCTCCCAATTCTAAAGCGCTACAAAGTTCTACTCGCCAAGCCCCTCCTTTTTGGGCATTTAAGCAGGACTGTACAGACTGGCAACAAGCTTCTAGAATCATAGTGTAATTTGTGGTTACAAATAAAATAAAATGATTGGATTTTTGACAAGAAAGAGGAGCTGTATTACTCTTTTTCTTGCGGAGCCAATAATACGCGCAATCGGCCCACAGCTTGATCGAAATCTGGCTCTTCAACAGCCGACAAAATGCGGCGCTTTTCAGCTTCAGTCAAATGCCAACTCAAGGAAATTTTCGAATCGGCATTTTGATTTAGCTGCAGGGTGACCAAGTCGATATCATTCTCCAACCAAGCCGAAAGATAGCGCATCATTTGATCGCTGTTGTAATCTTGAATCTTGGTGAAGTTTCCATAGACCGTGCCAAGTGGTGCTGTGAATTGAGATAGCATGCTTGGTTCAGACTCTTCGGCTTCAAATCCCTTTTGAATATCTCTGGTCTGCACAATTACTACCCCACTTGTATGTTCATTGATCCAGTCCTTGAAGGTGTACAAAAATTGCATGGAAGTTTTGGATCCAAAATTATCTCGAAGACCAGCATCCATGACATCGATAGGAGGATTGGAAGGCAAAGTCACCATAGGCAGAACGTATGGAAAAGTCGCATTCATTCTGAGCGCGCTCGTAAATCTCAAATTTGTGGCCTGTTGCTTTTCAAAGAGACGGATAAATTCCACATCTTCCTGTCCTGGGTCGGAATGCACATTTGCCATCGGTTCATTGCGCGTAAGGTAGGACATAGGCTGGGCTGAGATAATCATCCTCCTGCCGTCTTTTACTATTGTCGGCGACATAACAAGCATTGGGATAATCGCTTCTCGCTCGGGCTTGGCATAGTCGATAAGCCTTTTGTTCAAGACATTGCCAGTATTGATATTGAATTGTTTCTCAAAGGCATACCCTCTGTCCTTCGTATATGTGTTTCCACCTTCTTCAAATTTCTGATAACGTATGAAAAAGTCGTTGGTAGCTATTGTGAAAATAACAGGATTCAATAAGTCGTGTCCCATGTTCTCGATGTACTGCGGATCGTACATGTCAATATCTCCTTTCTGCTGCATGTGGAATAGCTCCCGCGCATAGGCCGCGCCGATAACTCCTCCTGAACTTCCGGTCATCAAAACGATATTATTCATGAGCTGACCATCAAGCAAGCTGTCGGCCGTGAGCAAGCTCTTCATGGTCCACAAAGATGATCTTAGTCCGCCGCCACTGCAATTCAACAGCACTAGCTTAGGCTTATAGTTTCCTCTAAGAGCTTGTTTATCAAGCCAATTTTCCAATATATCGATGGTGCTGGCATGATCAGACTGAGCCAAACTATCCGTAATCGAAGGAGCTAAATGGAGAGATGGTGAATACTGGGCTTTTTCATGCCTGTAATCCAAACCATACGCATGGTTAGGGACATTCAGAAGCGGCAGATCATTGAATGAATTGTTGACCAAAACAAAGACCAATATAAGGACCGTAAGTGTCCATCCTCGTATGTAAGAAAACACGGCACTTGTGACCATAAGCATCATAGTGAAAAACAACACTACGCTCGCCCCAGCAGGAATCAAAAAATATTGACTTTCACGAAAAGAGCCGACCATAATAAACGTGATGACCAGAGCAATTTCGAAGAATGAGGCATTGACATGATTCTGTGCGAAAACCTTGTGCAAGACTTCTTTATCGTAATGGTCTCCCTTTCGGGCCAGGGCAATCCGATTGAATCCCGACATATACGTCTCTACTCTCCAGCGCTGGGATATCTGCCTAATTTGATACCATTTTCGGTCTTTATGTAACGGTGATTTAATGAAAGTTTCCTTTTGATTTTTCTTGTTTTTGGCCGCCGTTGAGTCAGGCTTTATGAAGTTCTTGATCGACTTATTCGTTGTGATAAAATACGCACTGGACAAAACTAGAAAGAGGATAACTCCAAAAAACATGGAGAGCACATTCTTTGCAATAGTCCAGTTTTCAAGAATCTCCTGTTGCTTTTGGTATTGTACAGTCCAATACACAAAACAAAGCAAGTAGATGGCCGGAATAACAAAATTATTGATACTGAATTTGACGAACGGTCTGCTCAAAGTCACGATGAAAGGAAAGCGAAACCCGTGCAAAATATAGGTGTAAAGATTAAAGGCTAAAATAAAACCTCCGAAGGAAAATCCCAACAGCATGAATGAAAGCGGTCCAGTCTCTCCCATGTATTCCGGAAACAGAAATTGATGCCAAACGCCATATTTGAGTCCAATAAACCCTTGGGTAACACCAAACAATAAAATCCAGAAGAAGAGGAGAAAGTGATTTTTCTTAAGATGAAGCAGCACAAGTTGAAAAGGAAAGAAGTATAGAATTCTTTCAATTCGTTGACGTGTCGATATAGTTGCTGCAGCTGCTGTCACTTATTTACCTTGGTCGAAATATACATTGAAAACATTCGCTAAATGTCTCAATACGTTGAACTTATGCGCGATGAAAAGGTTTCCTTTTTTGTAGGAAAAGGCTACAAAACATCCATTGAAGTCCTGATCTTGGCATAATAGCCATTGACCTGGCGCATAGAAAGGGCAATGGCTCAATATTCATACAATTTGAGAAACATTTCCCCACCTTAAAAACGACTTTAGGTTTAGAAACATTTTAGCCTATCGGCAAATACGATGCAATATTCAGCTTGTTCTAGGCCGTCTTAGCATCCACGATATCGCGAATTTCCCTTTCCATGGCCTCTGCAACATCAACCAGCTGGGCGCATTCGGTCAACACTTGCTGCACGTATACTTTATCATCTAGGTCCTTGATGTTGATCTTGGCATTCATAACAGCTCCGAGCACACCTGTCCGTGCGCACATACCTCCCACTCCTGCGTCAGTGACTGAATTGGGGTTTCCTTCATCGGCCATAGCCTTCATGACGTGCATTGAATCCAAGCATGTCCTTGCTACATCCAATGGAACTTCGACAGCATATTTCGTAGCATCTTGCATCGCTTGATGACGTGTTGCTTTCTCTTCTGCCGAACCTTTTGGCATGCGCACTGCATCGATGATCTTATTGAAAGCATTTGTGTCTTCATCCACCAAGTTCATCAACTTGTTTTGATGCGCTAGACCACGAACTGCCCAGTCACTGAACTCTTCCCATCGATCATCCCACCCGCGCTTGTGCGCCGAAAGATTTGCCACCATAGTTCCTAAAGCAACACCTAAAGCACCACTATAGGCTGCGATCGAACCACCTCCAGGAGCCGGGCTCTCAGAAGAAGTTTCGTTGGCAAAATCTGTCAACGATAAGTCGATCAGTTTCTTGTTGCCTTTATCCATATCTTGGATTAGATACTCAATAATCTTCTCTCTAGGATTGAAAGCAGCCAAGTCATCCATTCCCATAGACTTTACGGCAATCTTAACTTTCTCTGCTTCCGAGATACCCAGCGAACGCTCTTGTTTGATCAAGTAGTAATCTGCGGCTTCGGTGAGAACTTTAAGTGGCAATAGACCAACGACCTCGCTTCCGGTAACGCGTATTCCACGTTCGGCCGACTTCTTTACTGCTTCATCGAATGCAACGTGAACTGGAGTGACACTGATATTGGTTAGGTTCAACGAGAGCTGAGCAATGCCGTACTCTTCAATAAACCAACCAATTCCTTTTACACACTTGAGTGAGCCTGGTACTCTTTTTGGTTCGCCATTTTCATCCATGACCTGCTTTCCTGTGAGTGGGTCACCTTCTCGAAGGATTCTACCGGCCTCTCTCATATCGAAAGCAATAGCATTTGCCCGGCGGGCTGAAGTCGTATTCAAATTCACATTGTAAGCAACCAGAAAATCACGCGCTCCAACCGCAGTTGCACCGCTTCCCTTCGCTCTATCGTTGAACTCAGCAGGTCCGAAATCGGGCTTCCACTTTGGCTCACTAATTTTCTTCAATCCTTCATATTCACCTTTGCGGCAAAAAGCGAGATTTGCTCGCTCAGGGATAAGCGCCGCCGACTCATAAAAATACCCGGGGATACCGAGTTCTTCCCCAATACGCTTGCCTAGTTGATGTGCAAATGGAATCACTTCCTCCATCGTAATGTTAGACACAGGAATCAATGGACATACGTCGGTAGCTCCCATGCGAGGATGCTCCCCCGAATGCTTCTTCATGTCGATCAATTCAGCAGCTTTTTTAATGAGCAGAAAAGCGGCTTCTATAACTGGCCCTGGCTCACCGACAAAAGTGATTACCGTTCGGTTGGTAGATTTACCGGGATCAACATCCAACAGTTTGACACCATCAACGGTCTCTACAACTGAATATATAGCTTTGATCTTTTCTGTATCGCGTCCTTCTGAAATATTGGGCACGCACTCTATTAGCTGACGATTCATGGTCTGAAATTTGGACGCAAAGGTAGCGAATGGAATAGATGGATTGGTTAAATAAATTACCAACAATAGATCAAAAATGGACGGAATGAGGAACTCTGCTCTATGATTGAATGGGGCCAAGGAAACAAGTCCCTAATCTTGGGCTTCAACCCACTTCAAAAAAGCATAAAACACCTCTCCCAAATGATCTTCATAGCCCCCATTTTCAAGCGCTTTTCCGAAGAAATGATCTAGCCCTGGGTAGGCCGTAAAGTGAGGTTGGTCTTGCCGTACCGTCGAAACTCGACAGGAATCAAGTAGGCCGACTCCACAGGGACCGATTGATCGGCAGTTCCAACCGCTACCAAAATGTGCACATTTATTTGAAGTAGGTTATCGATAGGCGCATCGGAGAAGCCAGACCACCTTTGGTATGTATGTCCTTGCCAAAAGTCTTCAATGTAATTTGGCTTGGTCATGATATCGCCGTACTGTTGAAACAAATCATCCATTTGAAGGACTCCTTCTTATTCAGATATCAACCCGGATTGCACGTCCTTTCTAATAAACAAGGTAAAGTCGACCAGCTGGGTATTGCCTCCCAGGACCAAAACCCGATGCTGGATACCTGATCATTTATGACGCCCAACTTGGCACAACATCGCTTCCTTCAGAGTGGCCCAATACCACAACTTTCACCGATCGGCCTACGGTAGTACTGATCAAATGATCAATTACATCGCTTTTTCTGGCCGCCCTTTTGGACAAACTTTCGTTTGAATAAAAAGCCTTGGGAATCTCAAACTATTCACCTTTTTGAGCACAAAATGGAACGCCTCTTTTAAACACCAGAACTAAAGCATAACTATCGGACAGACTGGCTTCAGAGAAGGGAACGGAGCTCATCATGAACAATCCTTCTTCAGTTCGCTCAACTTGAAACAATGGTTCAGCGCCAGAAACTAGAATAAAAACCAGCGCAGTTGAAACAGCATCCAAACCTTTGGGGCAATAGATATGTTATTCGATCGTATCCTTGTCCAATTCTATTTGGAAATGATCATACATCCCCAAGTCTTCGGCACATTGGGCAACTCCCTATAGCGATGAAAATATTCCCAGCAAAAGATGAAACAAACCAACTCTAATCATACTAGAGACATTGTCTGCGGCTCAAAAGCCTTACTTCATTTCTTTCAAATATTTGAAGAGATCGCTATCAGTAGAAAGAATTACAGAAGTCTGCCCATCGAAAGTCTTTTCAAAAGTCTCCATCGATTTCAGAAATCCGTACAAGTCTTTGGCCATTGAAGACTTACCATAAGCTGAAGCATAAATTGCTGCGGCCTCGGCATCTGCCTTACCTTTAATTTCCTCGGCAGTTCTAAAAGCTTCTGACTGGATAGTCTTGAGTTCGCGTTCCTTTTCACCGTTGATACGAGAGGCCTCACCTTGACCTTCAGAACGAAATTTGTCGGCAATTCTATAACGCTCACTTTTCATTCTTTCATATACCTGATCTTTCACATCCTGAACATAATTGATCCGTTTGAAACGAAAGTCGAGAATAACTATTCCTAGGTCCGCAGCTTGCAAGTTGGCCGAACTCAGGATATCGTCCTGAATTTGTGCTCTACCCACCTCGATCATAACCAAGGAGTCCTGGATTTCACCTTCCATCAATTCAGATTGGACTGCTTCACGGTTCGTTGAACGCACCAAATCTCGAATATTGTTCTTGGCGATATGATCTTTGGTCTCACCGTCGAGGATATCATCAATACGTGATTGAGCCCCACGTTCGTTTGTCAATCGTTTGAAGAACTGAAGCGGATCCGTGATTTGCCAACGGGCATACGTATCGACAAAAATCGATTGTTTTTCTTGCGTTTGAACCTCCGCTTGATCGCCGTCCCACTCGAGAAAACGCTTATCGAAGAAGTTGGCTTTCTGAATAAAAGGCACTTTGAAATAGATCCCAGGCTCAGTAATAGCCTCACCGACGGGCTTTCCAAATTCAGTTACAACGACCTGCTGAGTTTCGTTAACTACGAACATGAAGGCATACAGCACAACAACAGCGGCCAAAGCCACTAACAAGCCTATTTTGAGAAATTTATTTTTCATTGTTAGACTTATTTAATTGCATCTGTAGCAATGGTAAAACACTATTCCCTTTGTCATCTGTAATAATCTTGTTGCCCAATTTTGGCAGCACCTCACTCATCGTCTCCAAGTAAATTCGTTGACGGGTGACATCTGGAGCCTTGGCATATTCGCGGTAGAGATCATTGAAACGAGCAACCTCACCAAGAGCGTTATTCACACGTTCAGTTGCATAACCCTCAGCTTTCTGTATGGTTTCTTCGGCTTGGCCTTTTGCCTTTGGAATCACTTTATTTCGCTCAGACTTTGCTTGATTGATCAAGGTCTCTCTCTCTTGCTCGGCCTCGTTTACTGCATTAAATGCAGCTTTAACTGGCCCCGGTGGATTGACATCCTGAAGCAGCACCTGCTCTATTTTCATTCCAAGTGAATACTCGCGACATACTCTTTGGAGAAACTCCTTCATTTCAATTCCCATCTGAGTACGACCTACAGTAATTACTTCATTCACTGTTCTGTCGCCTACAATTTGGCGCATCGTTGCTTCCGAAATATCTCGAAGTGTGGACTCTGGGTCGCGCACCTTGAACAGATAATTGTATGGATCGTCAATTCGGTATTGAATGACCCATTCGACATCGGCCAAGTTCAAGTCACCTGTGAGCATATTGGATTCATCCTGCTCAACACTTCCTCGCTTATACTGCGAGCGTATGTCTGCTTTAACCGTCTTGAAGCCAAATTCAACCTTCTGTTGACGTTCAACTGGAACGAGATAGACCTTTTCAATAAAAGGTATTTTAAATTCTAGACCTGGTTCTACAGTTCGCGTGTATTTACCAAACCGTGTTATTACTCCCACTTCTTCTGTGTCTACAGTGAAGAAAGATGAGAAGAAAAGGAGAGCCAGCACGATCAAAGGAATGACTATTTTACCTTTTGAGGCAATCTTCCTGAGCTCTGCAATTACTTCTTCCTTATTCGGAATCTGTTCTGCCATTTTGTTATGTATTATTTACGGAGTGAAGGTACAAAGGAAGGCGAGGATATCTAGCGATTTAAGAAAAAGTGGCACTTTACTTATCCATGGTCATATTAACCACCCAAATCCCTCTCAACTCGTGACCTCCGGGACCCTTTACATGATCTTCGGGGTAGAGTGAATTTGTTTTTATTAAGGTCTGATCTTTAATCTGTTCGCTAGGAATACCATGGCACTGCATACACCTGGCATTGGTCATGATAGGATAGTACCCCACAACCTTGTTGCCAGTTCCAACTAAATGGGTTCCGTTTCTCAATATTTTCGAGCTTAACTTTTAGTTGTTTGATATAGGCTAGCTCATCAGCATTAGCCAAATTCAAAGGATTTCTTGGCAAATCCGAGACTCGTTTGATACTTGCCTCGAGCACCCCAACCATCCTGTCGGTTAGATCAATTGCTCGGGCATTGCAAAGTTCAACCGCTGCGGCGCACCCATTTGCGTTTATCGCTCCAAAAAGATTCTTACCTAGAAAAGATTGTGCAATCATGGCAAACTTCAAGCATTGTTCTTCATGTAAAAGCTCGACCGGTGCTAACTGTCTTGATTCTTACTGATCATAATTTTGCTGCGAGCCACAACCAACAACATAAACCGAAAATCCGAGGGTTCTAAAAGTAAATAGCTCTATTGCGCATGATCTTTTTCTCAATTAGTACACAGCTGCAATAAATTAAATGTACAAGACTTTGTGTGCGCGCAATGACACATATGGCTTCTTCTAAAACAAGAGAATCACAACGGTTTCGAAAGGTCAAAAACATACCACAAATTCGACCGTGACATCCAATTATTCACATTGAAATTGACCACCCATCTCGGGTAAGTCGAATAAATGCAGGTATACTGCTGCTCAAATCCCTTGGGCATATTCCTGTAATTGTAGACGATCAAACTTTCGTTCCAGTCTGCAGGAATAGTTCCCTCTAACAAGTCTTCAGTATCTAGAGATGGTCGTCTGTAAACATGCACATTCAAAACACGATAGTAGGGATTGTCCTTTACATAGTAGAGCTTTTGTGGCTCTTCGTAGTTCTCGTAAATCGTCTGGTACATATTGGTATGGTGATCGGCTGCTCGAAAACATACAACTAGCACGAATATGATATTCACCCCAATCACGGTCGCCAAGCCAGATTTAAAATATGGATTCCCAATAAGTCCTTTTGACAATTTATTGTTCCAGAATTCGATTCCTTGAACCAATATAATCGGCACCAGGGTTGCGAGTGGGAACATGAACCTCAACTCTTTGTGGCCAATGAGCATGTGTACCAAAACGAAAGGCACCACAATCCATACCAAGGGATTCTTTCTCTGAAAGATCACCAATGTAAGCACCGCCAGAATGACAACTAAGCTCACAGGTGGCATGCCCTCTAAGAAAAAGGTAAGGAAATAATCATACCAAGGATGTGTGCCAAATGAAGAGGCTCGGTCGTCCAAAATATTCCAGGCAAAATAATTCCAGGCTGTGTTCGTCCATTCACCATAAAACCATCGATCGATGAGAAATCCTAGACCAACAGAGCTGCCAATACCAAATGCCATTGCGAGCAAGGACGTGAGCTTTTCGCGTTTCACAATCAGCATCCAAGCCATCAACCCACCAAACATAAGGGCCGTCTGAAATCGGAATAAAAATGCCAATCCAAAAAGAACACCAATACCCAAGTAGTTCAAAAAGCTAGTCGATTTGAACTGCATGTAACGGACGAAGCCAAAGACAAAGAAAATTGCAGCCCAGTTCTCGGATGAAAATCGCAAACTATTGTACATCATGAACCACAAGAAGAACGAAAAGAACAAGAATAGGCGCGAAATACACCTTTCTGAAAACGTGGGTTTGTAGAGTTTAAACAACATGTGAATACTAATAAAAGCAAGCAATCCCGAAAGAATCCTTAGGCTCAGCGCAAGCGCAAATGGGCTGGTGACTCCAAAAAATGAAAGCCCTTTATACATCACAACGGCCATACTAGGCTGGATTGTCGGACGAATTCTAGCTTCGTACTCCCAGGCCAAATCGGTGATTTGAGTAAAGCCCAGTTTGAACCAAGCAAACTCCAACACCTGAAAATGCTCATCAAAATGATGATAGCCTTGTGAAAAGTAAGCGACAAGCGCAAATGCGATTCCTGCTAACCAAATTGTATTTTTCTCTGATATTGCCATTCCACGACTACTTTCGCTTTCCTCAGAGAGTTCTCGCGTGTAGCACGGCAAAAGTAATCAATTACAATCCCGTGCAAGTTGATTCAATCGTGAAATTGTAAGGACTTATAGGCTATGAATTTTGCCTGATGGTCAAGAAATTAATAAGCGTTTTATCTTGCAAGGCTTGTGAATGGTTCGCCTCCTCACTTCAATCTATTTACAAATATGCAATCCCTAGTTGATCCCAGGTTTTATCCCTCAATGGGAAAGAGCTAGCGTTTCTTGAGAAGGGCTTCTGCGGTCTTTTCGTGTCTATCTTAAGAATTCAATATAGAATTGTTCGCAGGTCATGTACCCTTTAAATTCTTGCAGCAAAGTCTCATCGTTCATCGAATATCCAAATTTATTTAAGTGTTCGCTAAAAATCCTTTTCACAGCCAATGTATCCCCTAAATAAAAGGCATCAATATAATCTTGGCAGACTGAGTATATGCCGTCTTCGCTTTTTCCTGTTCTTGGGACAAAGCAAATGAGCAAAGTGCTGCAATCATCAATCTTATTTTAATCTGCTTTTGAGATTAATAGCGTTGAATACTCTCATGGATATGCACCTTTTTTATCAGCGGTTTTTACTCCACACGAATGGCCGCAGATGTTTATGCATTCGTATCGAATATTTTCGATTTCAACTCATCAATTTCTTCAATTGAAAAAAGGAACAACGAAGCCAACTGTATTCACCATTCTCTTACGAATAAAGGAAAAATTACATATTTATCTTTCATCACAAGCGAAAACCATGTTTTATATCAAAGACACATAACTCAAAAAAATCGCAACCAGTTCATTAAGGTTAATTACCGAAATGACTTGCTTTTATCTCTGACAAGCCTATAAGTTAAATTCCTACAAACAAGCTGTAACGAAGGTGATAATATCGCAGTTGGATCACAATTTTCCGACTTAATTGAAGACAAAAAACATGAGAATAATTTTACTGTTTACCCTTTTCCTCTCCGCCGTTGCGATGCTCGGCCAAGATAATATCCAAGGAGATTTAATTCCGGGATGCATAGACAGCATGGCCTGCAATTATGATTCAAGTGCTGAATTTGAAGACGGATCTTGCGAATTCGATTCTTGTTCAGGCTGCACAAATTCAGAAGCCATAAACTTCGACAGTGAAGCAACAATTGATAATGGACTTTGTTTGTTCGAAGATTTATGTGGTCAGGTATTCGGCGACGATATGATTATTAACGATTTCACCGGTCATTATGCCCCCGGTTTATGGGATATTCATCTTGGCGGAAACGGAACAGTAGACATTACCACTTCCCAAATATACATTGTGGGAATCGACGAAGATCCTGAAGCAACTGACGCGCTTACTCAGACTACTATTTCAGTAGTTAGCAATGGTACGGTGACTTTCTCCTGGAATTTCACAACTGAGGATGAAGACGGATCAGGTTTCGACTTGGGCTATTACATAAATGGAACACGTTATGATCTTGTCGATGCTAGCGGTGACATTACCCAAATAGGCGTTGTAGCTATAGAAGTAACGACTGGAGACTTACTAGGATTTGGGGTCGACGAAATAGATGGATGCTGCGGTGGTGGATTTCTCACCATTACAAATTTCACCGCGGAAGTTGCCGATTGTATAGTTGGCTGCATGGATTCTGGCGCTTGTAATTTTGATGATATAGCTACAATAGATGACGATTCTTGTGACTTTGAATCGTGCCTAGGCTGCACCGATAGTGAAGCAATGAACTACGATTCTACCTCAACGATTGATGACGCATCTTGTCTGTATATCGATCCTTGCGGAACAATCTCTGATGTTGATGGCAATGGTGCTGACTTCGTTGGTCACTATGACTCGTTTCAATGGAACTTATTCGCTGCGTCCGACGGAACAATAGAAATCGAAGAGACTTATATTCATATCATCGGAGGCAATGCTGAGGATGAAGAAGGAGAAGGAGAAGGCCTTGCAGTAGATGGTGGTGGAGAATCCGAATCGCTTACACAAGCGTCTCGAACAGCAGCAGCGACTGGATCTTATACATTCAATTGGTCATATTCGACTGAGGATGAACCGGAATTCGACATTGCCTATTATTTAAATGGAATTAGATATGATCTTATCCTAATGGATGGAGAGCCTATTCAGGTTGGGGCAATTTCTTTTGAAGCAGTCGAAGGAGATATTATTGGTTTCGGAATCGATTCTACGGATGATTGTTGTGGAGTTGGTGAACTTACAATTACAGATTTCACCTATCCTTTAGGAGATTGTGATATGGGCTGCACAGACGAGGAGTCTTGCAACTACGATAGCTCAGCAAACTACAACGACCTTTCATGTGAGTACGAATCTTGCTATGGATGCCTAGAAACATCAGCATGCAACTACGATTCTTCAGCAACTATAAACGACGACTCGTGTGAGTTTGGCTCTTGTGCTGGTTGTACTGAAATGGAAGCATGTAACTACGATTCTTCAGCAACTATAGACGACGACTCGTGTGAGTTTGACTCTTGTGCTGGTTGTACTGACATGGAAGCATGTAACTACGATTCTTCAGCAACTATAGACGACGACTCGTGCGAGTATGAATCTTGTGCTGGTTGCACAGATAGCGGAGCTCTCAATTATGATTCTACCGCCACAATTGACGATGGATCTTGCTTCGACGAGTGTGAATTCCCAACGCTTGAATTCGTTGCCTACTGTGAAGACGGTGACCAGGACAATTTCTATGTTGAACTTACAGTCTCTGGAACAAGCAACGCCTTTCCTTTCACAATCAACAACGATGTCAATGCGTCGATAGAGAATGGAAGTATGGCGGGAGTGAATAATCTGGGTGCTTTTGAGAACAACACGTTTGTTGAATTCACTGTTACTTCAGATGAATATGGTTGCACAGTGACTTCAGATATGCTGTCTGGAAACTGTTTGATCGATTCTGTAGATGAACTTGACATTCCTGAGTTGTCAATTTATCCAAATCCAACCAATGGTAATTTCACAATTGCCGATGCACTTACTGATCATACCTTGACTATTGAAATAATGAACAACCTCGGACAATTGGTATTCGCTCAAGAAGCGTCTTCAAATGAACAAGGAGTTTTCAATATCAATGCTCTTGATCAACTTGCTGATGGCAACTACATGGCTCGAGTTTCTCAAGGAAATCAGATCCAAGTAGCAAGAATCATTGTACAGAAGTAAAAAAACAGAACAAATTGTCAATTACTCTCTGCGGAACTAGCACATTACAGCCCTCTGTTCAGAATACAGTGGATAAATAAAAAAAGAATCAGCAAAAATGCTCTTCTAAACCATAATTAATACTGTTTTTTTGTTGGATCTAGTCATTGTTCTTAAGATTGGACAAAGGCAGTGTATATTAAAACCATCTAATATTATGAGAAAACTCCTTACGTTTTTAATCGCATTGGCCACACTGGGTGGCTCATTAACTGCGCAGGTGACTTCTGTTTCGCACGAAGTTTACGCTGTGGATCTTGCCGGTCCGGGTTTAACTACCTACCGTATTTTTGCTAATCTGCAAGACTCTGATGACTTTTTATCTTCTGTATACGCTGCTGGCAACGATGAGCTAGTTCTGGGTGGATCAGGAGGTGTGCTTAATAACATCGCTTCTGGCAGTATAACTGGAGACGCTTTAGGCATTGGATTCTGTGCGTTCGTTCCTGAATTGTGTTATGATTCCTTCATAACTATTGGATGGGTCGGCACAGACGATTATGCAGGCAATGCAATTGCTTGCGGTCAGGCGATTACATCAATCTCTTCTCTACCTTCATCCTCTGTTATTGGAGATGCCTTCGGAGCTGCAACTGAAACACCAAACTTGGTAATGCAAGATGGTGCATGGTTTACTCCAAATCTTGCTGGTTGCAACGACAATGGTTTCGGTATTGGTGCTGAGAACAGTGTATTGATTGCGCAGATTACTATTCCTTCGACCGACGACCTGCTGTATAACCTTAACATTCAATTGTTTAACGCTGGAAACGGTAACGACGCAATTTTTACTGTTGGCGACTGCAGCACTGTAGATGGTAACGATGTTGACGGTTCTGAACTAGGACTACAATACCCTGCTGGTGATAACCCTTGCACTACTGGGGAAGACGGTTGTATGGATACAACGGCTTGTAACTACGATTCAACAGCGACAAATGACGATGGTTCTTGTGAGTTCGTATCGTGCGCCGGTTGTACAGACATAGAAGCATGCAATTACGATTCAACAGCGATAAATGACGATGGTTCTTGTGAGTTCGTATCGTGCGCCGGTTGTACAGACATAGAAGCATGCAATTACGATTCAACGGCTACAATAGACAATGAATCTTGTGAATTTGGTGCTTGTTCTGGTTGTACTGACATGGAAGCATGTAACTACGATTCAACGGCGACTTTGGACGACGACTCGTGTGAGTTTGACTCTTGTGTTGGTTGTACGGACATGGGAGCATGTAACTACGATTCAGCCGCCACAATAGAAGATGACTCTTGCGAGTATGACTCTTGTGCTGGATGCACGGACATGGGAGCATGTAACTACGATTCAGCCGCCACACTAGAAGATGACTCTTGCGAGTTTGAGTCTTGCGCTGGTTGCACGGACATGGGAGCATGTAACTACGATTCAACGGCGACACTAGACGACGACTCTTGCGAGTTTGAGTCTTGCGCTGGTTGCACAGATATGGGAGCATGTAACTACGATTCAACAGCCGCACTAGACGACGACTCTTGCGAGTTTGAATCTTGCGCTGGTTGCACAGATATGGGAGCATGTAACTACGATTCAACGGCGACTTTGGACGACGACTCTTGTGAGTTTGACTCTTGTGCTGGCTGTACGGAC
>JBLHIB010000036.1:0-25798 GCA_047615865.1 Gammaproteobacteria bacterium | reverse complement strand
TCCGACTAGCAACAGGAATTTCCGCTTTGTTGGAGAGAACTAGGTGCCCGCCATCGATCTTGACAAATTCCTGAACATAGTCCAAGTTTACGAGGTGCGACTGGTGAACGCGGATAAAGCCTTGTGAGGAAAGCAGTGAATCATACTCCTTCAACGTGCGGGTAACTAAAACCTGCTCGCCGTTGGCCATGAAAAACAAAGTATAGCTTCCCGTAGACTCGCAGCGCACCACTTCTGGTACTTTTACCACTTTTATCTTGTCTTGTGAATTGAGTGCGAGCCGTTCGATTTGTCCGCCAATGTTCTCCTTCAAGGCCTCGATACTTCCATTGTTTCCAGCAGCTTTTTCGACTGCCGCTTGAAGTTCATTAGGATCCACTGGCTTGAGCAAATAATCAACCGCCGAGAATTTGAACGCCTGAATAGCATGTTCATCGGAGCTCGTTGTGAAGATCAATTTGAAGTTGATTTCTGGGAGCAATTCCAACAAGTCGAAACCATTTCCATCTCCCATGTGAATATCCAGAAACACGATATCTGGCTGATGTTCTTTGATAGCCTTTGCTCCACTCACCACACCATCAGCTTCAAAAATATCACCAATTTCTGAGCAGTAATCTGTCAAATCCTTTCGCAACGAAATGCGCGCGTTTTCTACATCATCAATTATCAAAGCCGTCTTCATAATCTTCCTATTTTAGGTTCGTACTGTATAACGCTCATTTCTCTTCAAAAGTAAGTCCAAACTACCGCCAAATAAAGCTGGTGTGCCAAATTTTAAGTAAGCGTAGTTCATTGGAAAGCATTCGCATGGTTCCGAGCCAGATACTGCTCTGTAACATAATCAATTGCCATTCGTCATTTGCACATAGGGCTTAACCGCTCATCAAAAAACTTAAATCTTAACGAATATTGCATTCAACTTGTCAAGTTGATTCGTTAATTCGCGCCGTGAAAATCGGTCGATCTGTTGAGCTCGATTATTGATTTATCCGAGTAGAGGTCATTGCTAGCGCAGCCTTTAATTTATTTATATCCCAGCTCATGAAAGGAATCTTCGCATCAATATTTATTCTCTTGTCTCTCGGCGCTAGCGCGCAAATGGGTACAATTTCAGGAGAACTCAAAGACTCGGAATCAGCATCAATGCCCTTTGCCAACGTCGCCTTGTACCAAGCCGCTGATAGCACATTACTCAAAGTAGAAGTGAGTCAAGAGAACGGTAAATTCACGCTAGTAGACATCGCTGCCGGCAATTATTTTGTCGTGGCCTCATTCATGGGTATGGAAGATGTGAGAAAAGATGGGATCAACCTAACTGCAGGAGCCGATCTTGACCTTGGCACGCTTAGGCTCGGATTATCAGCAGTGGCCTTAGATGCAGCAACAGTTTCAGTAAAGCGCCCTTTAGTTGAAGTAAAGCCCGACCGCACGGTTTTCAATGTTGAAGGAACAGTAAACAACACGGGAGACGATGCATTCAATCTCATGCGAAAAGCTCCTGGAGTCACAGTCGACAACAACGAAAATATCAACGTTCTCGGTCGGGCTGGAGTCATGGTTTATGTAGATGGCAAGCGACTTCCTTTGAGCGGACAAGACTTGGCGAGTTACTTGAAAAACCTTCCTTCTGATCAAATTGATCGTATAGATATCATCACCAACCCAGGAGCGAAATACGATGCTGAAGGCAATGCGGGAATTATCGATATTCGTCTGAAAAAAGACAAATCTCAGGGAGCCAATGGAACTATTCGGGTAACCGGAACACAAGGCCGGAAGCAGCGCGGGAATGCCAATCTTACAGGAAATTACCGTGGAAAGAAGGTGAATGTTTTTGGCACGCTTGGAGCGGCGAAAGGAGAAGGGTTTAACGACATACGCTTCCAAAACTGGCAGAACGACTTATACTTGGAAGAGACCAACTTGATAGGCAATACTTGGGAGAACATGAACTACCGTTTGGGATCGGATTTTTACATTGGAAAGAACCACATCATCGGTTTTCTAGCCAGCGGAATGACCAGTACAGGGCAGAACACCGTAGAGAACAGAATCTCAATTTCCCCAGCGGCAACACAATTGATCGACAGTATTTTGGTAGCGAATAGTGTAGCCGACATCGACCGAAACAATCAAGCCTACAACCTCAACTATAGGTATGACGACCGAGATAACAGCCGCAGTTTGAACATTGATTTGGACTATGGGTCGTACGACATGAAGTCCTTCCGTACGTTGCCTAATCAGTACTTTGATGCTGGCGAAGAAAATGTGCTTACTGAAGTGAACAACTGGTTTGACACCCCATCAGACATTGATATTTACACAGGTAAGTTGGACTTTGAAAACAAACTGTTTGGAGGTAAAATCGGGACAGGGTTAAAATACAGCCAAGTTATTTCTGACAACACCTTCATTGTTTACGATCAAGTAGAAGGTACTCAAACACAAAACGACACCTTATCGAACAAGTTCAAATACGACGAGAAGGTATACGCAGCCTACACCGAGTATTCACGAAATTTCGGGAAGAAGATTGGTATTCAAGCCGGTGTACGTGCGGAGCTCACAGATGCCGTGGGTGACTTGCAGGCATTCCTACCATCGCTTGCCGAACCACCTGTCGAACTCAATTACTTGGAGTGGTTTCCTACAGTAGGACTTACCTATTCGATCAACCCGATGAACGTGATCGCCTTGAATTTCGGTCGGCGTATCAACCGTCCCGACTACAACGTGCTCAACCCGTTCAACGTTCAGCTGAGTCAGATTTCGTACGAGAAGGGAAATGCTCGTCTGCAGCCAGAAATCGTAAACAACGCGGAGTTGGGTTATACTTTGGCTTACCGATTTAACTTCAAACTTGCATATAGCCGAACAGATGACCAGATCACTCGACTAATTGGTCCAGACGACACAGACCCTCGAGCGAGTTTTATATCGTGGGACAACCTTGCAACGCAAACGATTTGGAGTTTCAATGCTAGTCTGCCCTTCCAACTCAACGAAAAGTGGAGTGCCTACGTCAACTTGAGCGGATCACACCTAGATAATCAAGCCGACTATGGCGACAATGGAAGCGTTGACATCCAGGCATGGACATACAATCTCTATGCGCAAAGCACAATTGATTTACCGGCAGGTTTCAAGGGTGAAGTTTCAGGTTGGTTCAGTGGACCGGGTGTATGGGGCGGAGTTTTCTTGTATGAGGAAAGTTGGTCCTTGAATGCAGGTGTATCAAAAACCTTCTTCGACGACCGCTTGAGCACCAAGCTCACTGTCAACGACATTTTCTACGAGTCGGGCTGGAGCGGAGTTTCAGAATTCAACGGCTTGAGAGGCGAAGGTCAGGGTGCATGGGACAGTCGCTTTGTGAGTTTAAGTGTTGGTTACAACTTTGGAAATCAGAATGTGAAATCTAGGAAAAGGGAGACTGGATTGGAGAAGGAAGCTGGGCGAGTTGGGGGGTAGACTCCCTTCACAATCCCATCCAATTCTTTGATCAACAGCATACTAATAGCAAACTTCAGTTAGAAAAATTATAAACACCCTAATATTTTGGTAATTTTGGGTGCTTATGACCAAACTATATTCACTGTCTTTTGCCTTGATGTGCGCCTGCACTTCCCTTCTGCAAGGACAAATCTCGATAAACGAATTCATGGCTGCCAATTCATCGGCAGTGTATGACCCAGACTTTGACGACTCTTCAGACTGGATTGAATTGTACAATAACTCCGCCGTTTCTGTCGATCTGAGTGGATATTACCTCACAGACAACCTCAGCGATACAACAAAGTGGATTGTCCCGGTAGCAACTGCGATTGAGGCTTTTGGCTTTTATGTTTTTTGGGCGGATGGTCTGGACACTGGGAACCATAGTATCTTCAAATTATCTAGTATAGGCGAGGAAATTGGGCTGTACAACACTTCCGAAGAGTTGGTAGATGGTTTTGTTTACGCTGCGCAAACGACCGATGTCAGCTATGGTAAAACTACTGATGGGGGCGCCGACTGGAGTTTCTTTCAAGAGCCTACGCCGGGAGCATCGAATAATACGTCTATGCCTTACGAGGGTATCACGTTCTTTGAACCTTCTTTTTCTACTCAAGGTGGTTTTTATTCCGCTACGCAAATGATCGAACTCAGCACGATGGGTGGAGTTATCAGGTATACCTTGGACGGTAGAGAGCCTTCTCTTTCTGATCCGATTTATACCGCCCCAATTGCTGTGGAGTCGACCAGTTTCATTCGCGCAAGGGTTTTTGAAGATAACTTCGTGAACGGGCCGACCATTACAAATACCTACTTCTTTGGAGAAGGATTTGAGGACCGACCAATGGCTGTAATCTCTTTGGTGACCGATCCAGATTATTTTTATGATCCTGAAATTGGTTTGTATGTCCAAGACTTCAAGCCTGAATGGGAAAACCCGTTGAATGTAGAGTTCTTTGAGAATGACCAGACCAACCAAGCTGTATTCAATGAACGAGCTGGAGTAAAAGTCAACGGTCAGAACAGTTGGGTTCTTCCCCAAAAAATGCTCGGGATCTATTTCCGTAATGAGTACGGTAGCGGAAACTTGGATTACCCATTGTTTGACGATCGTTCGCGAAATTCATTTGACGACTTTATTTTAAGAGCTGGTGGCAGCGACTGGGCCTATACGCTCTTTCGAGATGCTTTATGTCAAGATCTTCCGCAAGAAATCACTCCATTGGGACATCAAGGATTTCGCCATAGTATCGTTTATATCAATGGTGAATACATGGGCATTCACAATGTGCGCTCACGATTGAACGGCGATTTCGTGGAGGAGAATTATGGCATGGCATCTGGAACGTATGACCTCATCGAAAATGATGGAGAGGTAGATGAGGGAAGCGATGACCAATTTGACTTTATGGACGATCTCTTCAATGAAGACCTAACCATAGAAGCAAATTTACTCGCGCTAGATTCTGTTGTCGACTTAGAGAATTTTGCAGATTATTGGATTACCGAAATGTGGTGTAGCAATCAAAGCTGGGGACACAATGTCAAACTATGGAAACCACTTGATGGCGGAAAATGGAAGTTCCTATTGGGTGACCTTGATAGAGGATTCACCGGGCCTGATTCGGACGATATTGCTTCGTTCACGACACCCTCTGAATTTGGAACTGCGCCAAGTGATTTTGCCAAGTTCTGGCTAATGAATATTTTCGAGAATGAAGAGTGGGCAGCCTATTACGCCCAACGATTCAACGACCACATTTATACCACTTTCCATCCCGATCGTGTTGTGCATTTCATCGACAAGTTTAGCAATGCGATAGAAAACGAAATGACCTTCCATGCCGAGCGCTGGGCAGGCACAACATCTTCTTATGGAGATGGTATTGTTTCCCCTGAATTTTGGCAGGAGGAAGTAGCTGCATTGCATTCCTTTGCACAATCTCGTCCAGGCTTCATGATGGCCGACTTGCAGTCGACTTTCGGAATGAGCGCCATTAGCAATCTTGGCGTGAGCAATTTACCTTCTCAAGCTGGTGACGTAAACATCAACGATTTCAAAGTCCCAGACTCTCCTTGGTCTGGACCATATTTCAACGACCAAGCGTTTCAGTTTACTGCGATTCCAAATCCTGGATATCAGTTTGTAGGATGGGCACTTGCCGAGTCGGAAGACCTTTTTACGACCAACGAAACATGGTCCTACCTCGACTCAGGGGAAGATGCCGGAACCGCATGGCGTGACCTCAGTTTTGACAACTCGCTATGGAGCGCTGGAGATGCTGAATTGGGCTATGGCGATGACGACGAATCTACTACGGTTTCATACGGGTCTGATGCCAATAACAAATATTTCACGACATATTTTCGAAAGGTATTCGACTTTTCTGGAACTGCAGGAATGAACGATCTCCTATTGAATTTGAAAAGAGACGACGGCGCAGTGATTTACCTCAACGGAGTGGAGATAGCACGTAGCAATATGCCAACCGGAACGGTTGACTATTTAACGCCAGCGATAGAGGCAATTGCTGGTGACGATGAAGTTGCTTTTTTACAATTTTCATTGCAACACGAACTCCTCTTAGGAACCAACGTTATTGCGGTAGAAATTCATCAGCAGAATGCCACCAGCTCTGACATTTCCTTTGATGCAAGTCTAGCGGTTATCGTTCCAGGAACCGATATATTCTCTTCAGATGCGACGATCGACATCACCCTGAGCGGCGATGCAAGCTACGTGGCCATGTACGAAGAAACAGGTGCTTGTTTGCTACCTCCCATGATTTTGGAGAACACTACGCTTACAATCGACTGCTCACCTTATATGACTTCAGGCGACACATACGTTGTTGAGGATGTGACTTTGACAGTAGATCCTGGAGTTGAAATCTGGTTTCCAGAAACTGCTCGATTGATTGTGCAGGGCGACCTTCAGGTTAATGGAATCGATGGACAGAAAGTCATTTTCCGACCAAATGCAGACTACGGCGCCGCGTCTTGGGGAAATGTTTCATTTGAGAATACAACTGCTGAAAGCAATTTGAGTTACCTGGAAATTATTGGCGCTACAAAAGGAGAACACCCGATCAATAACAATGCGGCTATAAGTGCTTGGTACAGTGACTTGAATATGGATCACATGACCTTGCTGGACAATTTCGGCAATCCGGTTTTCGCTCAATACTCGGCGATTTCTCTTACCAACAGCGAACTGCATTCAGAGATCACGGGAGACTTGATCAATGTGAAATATGGAGATGCTTATATCTCAGACTGTATTTTCTTGGGCAACGATCAGCCCGATACCGATGCGATTGACTACGATGAGGTAATTGACGGAGTGATTCAGAACACGCGTATTGAAGGCTTTTACGGATTCAATAGCGACGGAATCGACCTTGGAGAAGAATGTCAGAACATTCTCGTGAGCAACTGCTTTATCTATGATTGCACCGACAAGGGGATTTCTATTGGTCAGAGTTCGACTGCTCAAATAGAGAACAACACGATTGTCAATTGCAATCAAGGAATCGGGATTAAAGATTTGGGCGAAGCCTCGATAGCACAAACGACATTCTATTCCAATGTAACAGGGCTTTCCTGTTTCGAGAAAAACCCAGGATCGGGTGGTGGAATTGCGAGTATTACCAACTCAATAATCTCGAACTCTAGCCTGACCCCTGTGTTTTTTGACGAGATGTCTTCATTGGAATCTTCGTTTTGCCATTACGATACAGATACTATGGCAGGAAATCAAGTCTTTTGGGCTGATCCAAAGTTTATCAACCCAACTCAATTCGACTTCCAATTGGTGAATAGTTCACCTTCATTATTCGCTGGTAGCGAAGGGCAAAATTTGGGCACGAATTATCACTTGTACGAGGCCAATTCGAAAGTGATGATCTCAGACATTCAATACTTTCATACGGTCAACCCAGAACAGGAGTTCATTAAGCTACTCAATGCGAGCAACGAGACAATTGACTTGAGTGGGTTTACCATTCAGTCGTCGATTAACCACGCTTTTGCCGAAGGCGTATTCATTGAACCTGGTGAAAAAATCATGCTAGTCAAAGACATCCTACTGTTCCCAAGTGAAACAGGCCAAGTTTATCAATGGGATACTGGTCAGCTGTCGAATGGCGGAGAGTTGCTGCTTGTTGTAGACGCTTATGGCATTGTGCAGGATCATGTGGATTACCGTCCGGACGCACCATGGCTCCCGATTGCTTTGGAAAATGAGCACTTGACGCTTATCTCTTCGGATTTAGACAATCATTTTGCTTCGAGTTGGATATTGGAGATCCCTCCTGTATCCGTAGAGGATATTGCCGCTGAGGAATTTGTACTTTATCCTAACCCTTCAACTGGAATTGTTCACCTTAGAAACCTGTCCTCATCGGAAAGTATGTTCGTTGAGATTCTTGACATGCAAGGGCGTGTAGTTTACCTTCATTCGGTCAACACAGGCGGCGCAACCACCTTAGACACAGGTTTGAAAAACGGTATTTACTTACTCAATGTATGGTCTGATGACATCGTCATTGGAACACGAAAGTTGTTGATCCATTAAGCTTCAATTTTATTGCAGGTATGTCCCCACGTTTAACGCGCTTTGAGCGAGAATTTATTCTGGCCTCTGACCTTCGATCAAACGAGTAAAGTTTATCTTTGCACCGCTGAAAAACTAGCAACCAATAACCAAACTCTTAAACTTAACCAAAATGAAAACTTCTCTCCTAGTAGGGCTTGTGCTAGTGCTCGTAATTTGCCTTGGCCAAAATCAGGCTCAGGCGCAAACAATGACTTTCGACACAGGAATTTCTGAACCTGGGTTCTCTTTTAGCGGATTTGGCTATGATGCTGAACTAGATGTTCTTTATCCATCTGCTCCAAACGTCAACTCAGAAATGGTCATCACAAAAAATTCTGGATGCTGGGACATAACTAGCTTCAATCCATATTGCTGGAGTGGTAACTGCAACCCCGCTGGTGGTGGAACATGGCGAGCGTTTAGCAATAAAGGTGACGAGATCTTTTTTACTATTCCGAATAGCCCCCAACCGATAGTATTGAACTGGGAGAAAATTACTTCTTTCACCGTAAAGCTTGATGACCCGGGTACTGGAAATCCAAACAACACGTTCAACTTTGACGATGTTGTTTATTCTGTTCCTTCGTATATGAGTCCAACAACACCTTCAGCGACAGTTACAAATTTCGATACCTGTCCAGGTGAAGACGTCACCGTTAATATTGGTGGCACCTTGAATGATGGAACACACTGGAAAATCACGACTGGTGGTTGCGGAGGTACACAAGTAGCCTTAGTATCAGGGAATTCAGCCGTTCTTAATCCAAATATCTCTACGACCTACACAATTCAGGGAATTGACGAGTGCGGTTGCGCAGCATCTAGTGCTTGCGTCGATTTTACCGTCGACGTTCTCACCGAATCAACAGAGTATCAAGGATCCTTTGGAATTCCTTCCATGGTCACAAGTTGTCCAAATCTAGAGCTCGAAATCACAGCAACTGGCGGAATAGATGGCTCTGGCGCAAACACTGTATGGTACACAGAACCAGATGGAGCGGGATCTATCTTCATGTTTGGCAATCCCATAACACTTACGACTTCAAGCACAGTGACATATCATGTGCTTCGTGAAGGAACATGCAACACAACTGATTCACAACCAATTACAATAACATTCCTTCCAGATGTAAACGCACCAGTAATCAACTGTCCTGCGGATGTCCTTTTCGAAAATGGTGTTGCTCCATGTGACCCAGTATCTATTGTTTTAGAATCTGCCGTTGCTAGCGATGCTTGTGATGTTGTGATAACAAACGATGCCCCTGCGCTCTTTCCGTTGGGAAATACTACGGTTACTTGGACTGCAACTGATCTTGTAGGCAATTTTTCTACTTGTGAGCAAATAGTTAATCACACATGTGTAGTCCCTGTTGATTATGGGGATATCTGTATGGCCACTGCTGTCAACGCACTTGATTGTGATATTGTAACAACAGTAGCTGGTGACAACACCGGTGCTGCTCCATCTTCTGATACTGAGTTAAGTTGCTGGAACTCTGCAGATGGTATTGCTTCTCAGCACAGCGAATGGTTTTCTGTCGTGGTCCCTGCTTCGGGAACATTGGGAATCACAACTGTTGCGAGCGGAACGCTTACTGATTCTCAACTGAAAGTTTACTCTTCGACCGACAACACATGCAACGGTTTTTTAACTGAAATCGCATGCCATGATGACGTTGACGCAATCAACTTGATGGCCGAGTTATCTCTTACTGGTTTAACACCTGGAAACGTTCTTTTCATAGAAGTTGACGGATACAACGGTGAAGAAGGAACTTATGGATTGAACGTAAACAGTTGTGCAGGATGTACTGATCCTGCTGCCTGTAATTACAATCCAGCCGCTACTTTCGACGATGGTACTTGCGATCTAGGATTGTGGTACCTGCCTATCGATTATTCTTCTGCTGGCGAACCGGCAATCTTGGCTTGTTCACCACCTCTTGGGTATGTTTTAGCTGATCAGAATTGTCTGGAGTCAGTAATCGCCGTCGATGATTATTGTATTATGACTGATTGGGATCAAATATGCCAAAACGCTATTATTCTATGCTGCTCACCAGGGTGTCTAGATATTGGTGCTTGTAACTTTGATTCAACAGCGACATGCCCTGACTTGTCATGTACCTATCCTGGTTGCATTGATTCTGCAGCTTGCAACTACGATTCTACCGCACAGTGTGACGATGGTACTTGTGATTTTGGCCCTTGGTACTTGCCAATTGACTATTCACTTGCAGGTATGCCTGCTGTCCAAGCTTGCTCTACTCCCGTTGGTTATTTTCTTGCCGAGGAAGCAGGTTGTCTTGAGCAAATTATTGCCAACGACCCATATTGTGTAGATACTGATTGGGATCAAACTTGTCAAAATGCATACCTCGCCTGTTGCGCTGCCCCTGGTTGTACCGATCCTGCAGCTTGTAACTACGACTCGAATGCAACGTGTAACGATGGCTCCTGTTTGATGATATGTCCAGGGTGTACGTATAGTAATGCTTCTAATTATTTAGCATACGCAAATCTTGATGACGGGACATGTATCTTCCCCGGTTGCACTGATTCGACATATGATAACTACAGCCCATTGGCTAATGAAGACGATGGCACGTGCGAGAACAACCCAGCTACCTCATGTCAGACCGACTTGAACTTTGACGGTTTGGTGAACTCTGCCGACCTCTTGTTGTTCTTGGGTCAGTTTGGAACTGTTTGTCCGTAACACCCAATTCAATCAATCGAAATGTCCAGGTTTTCTATAAAGGAAGTCTGGACATTTTGTTTTCCATCCACTCATCCAACTGGTTAATGACTCATTAACTGAGAACAAACGAAAGCAGAATTCTTACTTTAGCTTCGTGCCAACTGGGATACAAAATCTATTTGCCCGAATCATTCTACTCTTGATTCTAGGGTGCAGCCAAAATTTGGCCTGTGCTCAACTGCCTTTTACTTTCAATCACTTTACGAGCGAGGACGGACTCAGTTTTGACGATACCGTGCCTATTATTCAGGACTCAAGTGGATTCATCTGGATAGGTTCATACAACGGATTAAGCAGATAGGATGGCGCTCGGTTTAAAATTTATCTTGAAGATGCCAGTTGCACCCGTCTATGACTTTGATATAGACCTTGACGGTCAAACATTACGAGTGGCTACATTTGGAAGAGGAGCGTGGAAGTCGCCAATTTTTGACGTCTGCGATCTAACCCTCGATCTTACACCTGCAGATGACCCTGGAATTCCAGGGTTCTCAGGAATGCAAGCCCGCGAAACAGGACAAAGCCTCACTTCCACTAGAATCGTAGAAGGCGGTGATGGCCAAGTTGACACTTCAGATCTATTGATTATGCTTGGTGCTTTTGGGAGTGACTGTGGAACTAAAGAATGACAGAGAAAAATAGAATTTAGAAATAGATACTAGTGATTAGGAGTCTTTGGATTGAAACCTGTTGCAGATTATGCCTTGTACTAAAACCTATTTACTATTTCTAAATTCTATTTCTCTATTAAAATCGCTGATCAGGCAGCAGAAACTGAATAGATTATCGATTTCAGTAACGTTTAGTACTCGTCAGCATCGCCACAAGGATTGGCTTCCGAATCGATTCCGCAATTGCGAACAGGATGGTCAGAATTCCATTGCCTTTTCTTCTCCAATGACAAAGCATTGATGCAATAACGCAAACCTGACGGTCCTGGCCCATCGGCAAACACATGTCCTAAATGTCCATCACAACTATTGCATGCGGCCTCCACTCGAACCAATCCGTGGTTGCTGTCTATGGCATAAGCCACACGTGTTTCCTTCAAAGGTTCAGAAAATGACGGCCATCCCGTTCCGCTGTTGAACTTTTTATGCGAACTAAACAAAGGTGATTTGCAAGAGGCACATATGTAATCAACGGCGTCAAAAGTCATGCTCATATCTGAACTAAAAGCTCTCTCGGTGCCTTTCCCTCGCATTACGAAGTATCGATCGGCTGAAAGAATAGTTCTCCATTCTTCGTTAGATTTTAGGACCCTATTTGGAGGGTTTGGGTTACCGCTAATGGCGAGCCTATTGACTTCTTTCCAATTGAACATTGTGCAGAATTCTTCGCTACTAATTTTCGCTTACGTAGCAAACAGAACATTCTGGTTTGCCGTTTTTGTCCTTGAGTTGAATACCGGTTAAATGCTTTTCTGCGTACCCCTGAATCCAACCTTTCTTCTCATCAATATTGTTCGTATCAATGTGCTCAGTCTTCATTGCTTTGAAGAATTCTCCTTCATATTCCTGTCTTCCCCAACAATTAGGACAAAAGCCCTCTGGTACAATTTGATCACCAGACTTCTGCCCGGATAAAAAACTCTTAATACTCTCAAATACTTTCATAACAGTTGGTTTTACAGATGTACAATCAATCTGCTAGGATGCAGATTGATTGATTCTTGTAATTATACTTTCTAAAGCTGACTCAGGTTGAACTCCCTGCAATTGCTCTTCAATTTTGCCGTTTTTCATAAAGAACAACGCAGGAATGCTTCTTACTTTGAACTGCGCAGATAATTCTGGATTTGCATCAACATTGATCTTTACCAGGATTAAGTCATTCTCATGTTTGTCTGCCAATTTATCTACTATTGGCAACAATGTCTGGCAAGGTCCGCACCAATCGGCATAAAAGTCCAACAATACGGTTTTATCTTGTTCCATGACTTCTTTAAAGTCTTCCTTTTTTAATGTCTCTTTCATGACTGTTTGATTTATTTAGGGTGCAAATTTCTTGATTTATTAGGCTCATTCACTCGGCTATACTTCTCTGAATGTTGGCTATTTGGCCTTATTAAAAGTAGTCGCTCTGCGAAGCGACTACTCTAGTCCTCGTATATCATCTAGGCAATTTCTTGTGCCAAGGGAAAGTCGATTTCGAATCCTGTCAAGTTGTGGAGGTAGTTACTCATGATCTTGTCTCCTACTACGATAAGAAGGTCAACCATATTCGCCTCTGAATATCCAGCATTGAAAAACTCGTCTTTGACAATTGCATCAGCATTTCCCTTGTTTTTCACGATCGACGACGTGAATTTTGCAAGCGCATCAAGTTTAGAATCAAAACTCGCAGATCCCGAACGAATCTCAAGAACTTGGTCAATTGTAAAGCCGTTCATCTTTCCGATTTCTGTATGAGCAGATTGACAGTATCTGCACCCATTGATCTGACTAGTCACAAGGTTTACTACTTCCCGCTCCTTGGTGTTGAGTGTTGACTTTCGATGTTGAAGAGCAAGGTAATCGGCTAGAGCTGTATCGCTCTTTGCAAAGAATGCGTATAAATTCGGGACAAATCCAATTTGCTTTTCGAGTTGATCAAAGATGGCCGCATTGGCTGGAGAAACACTTTCTTTAGTAGGAATTTCAAATTGTGCTATTGTAGTTGACATGTTGCTGTTTTTTTAGTGTATAAAATATTTACACCGCAAAGATGCCTTCAAACAGCTGTTAGAATTTACACTTGAATTCCCGATGAGTTGTCAATCTTTCCCCTGATGCATATTTCGGTAGTGACTTGGCGACATATCCTGCTGGTTTTTAAAAAACCGACTGAAGGTTTGAACATCATTGAACCCCATTTCATGTGAGATTTCCGAAACATCTTCATCCGTATACCACAACTTACGTCGGGCTTCCAGCATGAGGCGATCCTGAATAAATTGCAAGGGCGCTTTCTCTCCCATTTTTTTAAACGTATTGGATATAGTCTTGGGCGCTTTAAAGAGCAATTCAGCATATTCTGCGACCGTATGCTTTTCTCGAAAGTGAGTTTCTACTAAGTAATTGAATTGACGAACCAAATCATTTTGAGGGACATCAAGTGAGTTTAAATCAGTTTGTCTCTTGTACATTCTCGTACACAGAATCAATATGCGCTTCAACATCATCTGCATCATCTCCAGCTGCATGCTATCGTGCATCTCGAACTCCAATCCGGCCATCTTCCATGCCGTATCAAGTACTTCGATTTCAAGTTGATCCGGCCGGAAAATCGGAATTGCACTAGCTCCGTAATACAGAATCCCCTTGCATCCGACCTCGCTATCATGATCTAGAATGCAGTAAAACGGCTGATTGAAACGAAGTAGATTGACTTTGTGCACCATCTCATAGTCCAAGGTGTGGAATTGCGTGAGACATACGATATCATTTGTGTTGAAAGTGTATGGCTCACCATCTATGCGGACATTATTGTTATCCGACACAAACCACAGTAGACGCAACGTGTCTTTGAGCTGCTCCTTCAGTGGCGCACAATTCGAACTGTCGATGTGTTGAATTTCAAAATACTCCCCTGTTTGGCCTTGGTATTTCATCCTTTTGTAAGTTGAACTTCGTGAATGCTGTAAATCTGCAAATAAAAACTCAAGTAGGATAAGCCTTTCTACCGAAAGCAATAACCTGGTCTTTCGTATCCTGATCAAGCAGCCAATACTCACCAACCCCCCGAATAGGAGATAATACAGTTTAGAAATAGTTAATAGATTTTAGTACAAAAAACTACGCCCTTCTGATATGATTCCAGCCTTGAGACCTCTAATTACTATAGTTCTATTTTTAAATTCTATTTCTCTCTTTCGAATCCTGATCTATCAACCGAAACTGAACAACCTGTCGTAAAGGAGTTATTACATTTTAGAAATAGGCAATAGATTTTAGTACTGGCTAAGTCTTACGAGGGTAGGCTATTTCTTGAATCAGGTTATTTATCATGACTCTAAGCATTTTAGAAACCTCTTCTGCAATTTGATAAAGCTCGGCATAGACTTCAATCTTTATCGTGCCATTAACTTTCAGAATATTCAAAATCGAAACGGTTTCATACAACGATCCTCTGCTGATTAACAGGTAATTCTTTCGGTCCTTATTACTCTCTTTTCCGGAACCTTCAGCAATGTTCAGAGGAATTGACAAAGTGGAGCGCATGAGCTGGTTCGCTATGGTCTTATCGTGATAGGTAATACCCAGTTTTAGTGCACTGATCTTGGTGTACAGGAGTACCGCCTTTTTGTACACTTCCAGATTTTCAAAAACAAACATCTTAATCTATTTTTCTATATATCTCTTTCTCACCTCTATAGAGCAGCCGATACTGAATAGCCTCTCCAGGGGGAGTTATTACATTTTAGAAATAGGGAATAGAGTTTAGTAGAAAAATGTACCCCATTCAAACCCAATTGCCCCCTCTTCGACCAAAAACACTAAATTCTATTATCTAATTTCTAAAATGTATTTCCCTACTCCTCAACCTGCCCAATTCTCCCTATCAAGTGACCGATACTGAATAGCCTCTCCAGGGGGAGTTAATACATTTTAGAAATAGGGAATAGAGTTTAGTAGAAAAATGTACCCCTATTCAAACCCAATTGCCCCCTCTTCGACCAAAAACACTAAATTCTATTATCTAATTTCTAAAATGTATTTCCCTACTCCTCAACCTGCCCAATTCTCCCTATCAAGTGACCGATACTGAATAGCCTCCCCCAAATGACCCGAAGTAATCCCCTCACTTCCTTCCATATCAGCAATTGTCCTCGCAACTTTCAAAATCCTATCGTAGGCCCTGGCGCTCAAGTTAAGTCGCTCCATCGCTGTCTTAAGAAGTGCATTCCCCTCCTTATCGATCTGACAAAGTCGCTTAAGCTCCCCACTTCCCATCTGTGCATTGCAATGAATATTAGCCGATTCCTTATAGCGATCAGTCTGAATACCGCGTGTATTGATCACCCGCTTGCGAATAGACTCACTAGCCTCTCCTTGTCGCTTCTCGGTGAGCTGGTCGTAGCTCACTGGCGTGACTTCAACGTGGATGTCGATCCTATCTAAAAGCGGACCACTAATCTTATTGAGGTACTTCTGAACTACGCCGGGCGCGCAAACACAATCCTTTTCTGGATGGTTATAATAGCCACACGGACAGGGATTCATACTCGCCACCAACATGAAACTCGCCGGATAGTCGACCGAAAATCGGGCGCGAGAAATACTCACGACTCGGTCCTCTAAGGGTTGGCGCATGACTTCCAATACTGTGCGTTTGAACTCGGGCAATTCGTCGAGAAATAGCACGCCATTGTGAGCCAGACTTATCTCCCCAGGCTGCGGAAATCCCCCGCCCCCAACAAGCGCGACATCCGAAATTGTATGATGCGGCGACCGAAATGGCCTAGCCGAAATAATAGCATGGTCTTTGCGCATTTTTCCCGCGACCGAGTGAATCTTAGTCGTTTCCAATGCTTCATCCAAGGACAGCGGTGGCAGGATTGTACTCAGCCGCTTGGCAAGCATAGTTTTACCTGCTCCAGGCGGACCGATCAAAATAACATTATGCCCACCAGCAGCCGCAATTTCAAACGCGCGCTTGATATTCTCCTGACCTTTCACATCCCGAAAGTCTACCGAGTTGTCGTTGAGCTGTTTCTCGAATTCCATCTCGATATCGACCACCTCCTGTTCGATAGTTTCGTCTTTATTCAGGTGATCGATTACTTCCTGAAGGTTCTCCGCTCCATACACCTCCAATCCGTCAACAATCGCAGCCTCTGGAGCACAGATTTTTGGCAAAATAATCCCCCGAAAACCTTCCTCCTTCGCGCGAATGGCTATCGGTAAAATTCCCTTGATCGGTCGGAGTTCGCCATCCAAAGACAACTCGCCCATAATGACGTACTGGTCCAATTCCGTGGCGTTCAACTGATCCGAAACAGCAAGCAATCCCACAGCCAAGGGCAAGTCGTAAGCACTTCCCTCCTTTCGAGTGTCGGCCGGAGCCATGTTGATGGTGATGGCGTGGCGTGGCCACTTTAAGTTGAGGGTGTCAAAACTTGATTTGATTCTTTGCTGACTCTCCTTTACAGCACTATCAGGTAGGCCTACCATGAGGTACGCAATCCCCTTACCAAGGTGAACTTCCATGGTTACGGTGGCGGCATCGATCCCTAAAACGGCCGAGCCATATGTCTTAACAAGCATTTAGTTTGGTGAACTAGGGCAGATTTTGTTCGATGTAATCGATCAGGCAATGAATCGATTTGATGTGCATCTCTTGCACGCGGTCGGCATATTCCATCCAGGGAATGCGGATTTCAACGTCACACAACGGAGCAAGGCGTCCCCCGTCTTTTCCTGTGAGACCTATGACTTTGATTCCTTTAGCTCGAGCTGCTTCTGCTGCTCGCACTACATTGGCCGAATTACCACTCGTACTTATACCGAGCAATACGTCTCCCGACTTGCCAACTCCCTCCACGTAACGTGAAAAGATGTACTCAAAACCATAGTCGTTTCCTACGCAAGTAATGTGAGATGGATCTGAAATTGAAACTGCCGAAATCGATGGACGGTCCTCACGGTAGCGACCAGTAAGCTCCTCAGCAAAGTGCATGGCGTCACACATTGAGCCACCATTGCCACAGCTGATTATCTTACCTCCCGATTTTAGTGAGTCAACCATCAAAGCACCCGCTTCTGCGATGCGCTCAAAATTTCTCTCGTCGGCGATGAACTGATCGAGTACCGATCGTGCATCTATAAACTGTTTCTTGATCTTTTCAGTCATTACTTTCTCTGTCTGAAGTGTAAATATGAGAAATTATTACACAGAGGCAAGAACGACTTTGTAAGTGCGGTGATTTACTTCACGGTTGCATCTGCTTCCTTCGCAAGCTTCACAAAATCATCGTATGAGATCTCTTTTTCCTTGATCTTCATCTCTTCCTTGCACTTCGCAATCACTTTGTCTTCATACAATCCTTCGAAGATCTTACGAACCTCATCTTGATTCTGAAGCATGTTTGCAGCGTACTTTTCCAACTCCTCATCTGGCAAAGGCATACCGTATTGAGAGAACTGGGCAGCGATGTTCTTCTTAGCATGTGCCATCACTTCTTCGCTCTCTACTTTGATTCCGTACTCATCCAAGATGCGTGCAGAAATCAATTGCCACTTCAAGCCTTTTGCGTAAGCTGGATACTCTTTTTCCAAATCATCTTCAGAAATAGATTCCTCATTGCTCGCGTGAATCCACTTCTTTAAGAATACGTCTGGCAAGTCCATAGAAGTCTTTTCTACCAAAGCGGTGCTAGCATCACGCTTGAACAACCAATCCTGGTCTGTCGAAAAGTGCTTATCCATATCGGCCTTTACACGCTCACGGAATTCAGCTTCATCCTTCACAGAGTCTTGTCCAAATACCTTGTCAAACAACTCCTGGTTCAAGTCCGAAGGAATCATTCGCTTCACTTCGTTTACTTTCAACTTGAAGTTGGTATTGATATCGTGAACCGCCTCATGCGTGCTGTTCAGCATACGAGCAAGGTCGTCGTGTCCTTTTGAAATCTTATGCGGGTCAACAACTACTTCGTCGTCTTTCTTCAAACCTACCAATGACTTCTTAGCTTTCTTGTCCTCAATAAATTCAATCGCAACAGTAGCATCACTCATGATTCCACCTGCCTTGATCTCTCCTGCTTCATCCAACTCTATCAATGTCGTCATCAACATATCAGCATCACCCGACGCATCTGGCTCAGTCAATCGACCGTAACGCTTAGACATTTCAGTGATCTGGTTGTTGACCAACTTATCGTCAATCTTGATCTTATGGTAAGGAACAGTGAACTTTGGCAATTTAAGATCGAACTCAGGAGAAATTCCCATCTCGTACTCAAATTCAAAATCACCTGGATTTTCAAAATCTCCATCAGGCGTATCCCGTTGAACAGGAAGTGGCTGACCCAATAGATTCAAGTTGTTCTCTTTAACGTGCGTGTCAATCGTAGAACTCAATACTTTGTTCAACTGCTCAGCAAGAACAGAAGCACCATATTTCTTCTTGATCAACCCCATTGGTACGCGGCCGTCACGAAAACCTGGTATACTCACAGTCTTACGTGCTTCTTTCAACGCGCTATCATACTCAGCTTGATAATCAGCTGGCGTTAATTTGATTGAAAGTACTGCGTTTAGGCTGTCTACGTTATTTTGATTGATATCCATGGTAAAAATATTGTCCGAGAAATTCCTATTGTTGGATTGTGCGACTCGCACGAAGTATTCAAATTATTACGGTTTCCTTAGCATTTGCATTTATTGCACATCCTTTTGCTCTTGACCTAAAAACCAAGGGATGGATCAACATAGTGAATCCATCCCTTAATTCTTGTTTGGTGCGGGTGGAGGGACTCGAACCCACACACCTTGCGGCACTAGATCCTAAGTCTAGCGTGTCTACCAATTTCACCACACCCGCAGCTATTTCAATTATTCATGACCGGTCTCTTCTCTTAAACTCTCACACTCTCGACCGAGCATTATCCGTAAAACGGGGTGCAAAGGTATATATTTTTCTAAATTATTTTGCACTTTTTTAAATTACAATGCGCTTTCTTTCATTTCCCAAATTCTTAACCCCTATCCACAACGTATTTTGTACTTTCCCGTCGTGAAAATTCAACAAGCATTTTTTCTGCTCTTAGCGATACTAAGCCTATCGGCAAATGCCCAATTTCAAGAAGGGGCACCGCAGGGCTATGGCCTCGCTGGACTGGCCAATGGAGACATCTGGGCCGCTTATCAGAATCAAGCCGGACTCGCCTCAATCGAAGGAGTATCGGCTGGAGTTTCCTACACCAATTCTTTCCTCATTCCTGAATTAGGGACGGGTGCGGTGGCGGTTGCCGTTCCTTTTAAAAAGCAAACTTTCGCGATTTCCGTCCGCTCATTTGGCTATAGTCTGTACAATGAAGGCAAATATGGACTCTCTTACGCACGACTTTTAGGCGAAAATCTCAGAATCGGTATCCAGTTTAATTACCAAACACTTAAAATTGGTGAAGGCTACGGAAATCAGAATGTTTTTACTGTTGAAGGTGGTGTGCAATACGATGTTGGCGAGCACGTGACTTTGTCGGCACATGTATACAATCCCAACCAATCGAAAGTAAACGATTTTGAAGATGAACGACTTCCGGCAATAATTCGAGCCGGAGTAAGGTACACGTTCAACGAGCGACTCTTCGCCGCTGCCGACTTCTGGAAACAAATTGACCAAGACCCACAATTACACGCCGGTCTTGAATATTGGGTGCATCCTATTGTAGCACTCCGCGCAGGAATATCGACTGCTCACTTTCAAAGCCACTTCGGCCTAGGCGTGAAAGCCGGTCAATTTCAAGTCGACCTTTCTACCGCTTACCATTCTATCCTAGGTTATTCTCCACAGATCGCGCTGTCCTTCCATGGTAAATAAGTTAGGCCTCATAGCATTCGTCCTGCTTCTGATCAATGGTTCGCTATTGGCTCAAGAAGATGACCTAAAAGCCAATATCATTGAGCAACGCGTTGAAACCATCGCCGAACTCGCGGAAGAAGATTCTGATGTAGACTATACAACACTCTTTGACGACCTGAGTTATTTCTACGACAAACCACTCAACCTCAACCAAGCCACGGTCTCGGATTTACAAAAACTACACCTCCTCAACGATTTTCAAATCCAAGCTCTGCTTGATCACATCGATAAACATGGCATGCTCATGTCTAAATTCGAGTTGCAGGCAGTTGACGGATTTGACCTCATCACCATTCGCAATCTCGAGCCTTTTGTAAATGCTTCGCCTCCATTGGAATTCACCCAAATGACGGTCAAAGAGCTTCTTGGCGAAGGACAACATGACTTGTTCCTGAGGTACACCACAGTGCTCCAGCAACAACAGGGGTATACCGCAATTGCTCCCGAAGATTTGGCTGAAAGCCCAAATAGTAGATACCAAGGAAACAACGCCCGCTACTACCTCCGCTACCGTTATCGTTACCGAAACAACCTGAGTATTGGCCTCACCGCCGAGAAAGATCCAGGCGAACAATTCTTGAAGGGCTCTCAGAAAAATGGTTTCGATTTCTATTCGGCACACTTGTTCTATAGCGACAAGGGCTGGCTCAAGAAAATTGCAGTTGGCGACTACCAAGCTCAATTCGGACAAGGTCTTACGCTTTGGAGTGGCTTAGCCTTCGGCAAATCTAGTTACGCCCTCCAAGTCAAAAGAGTGGGAAGAGGATTGGCTCCCTATACTTCCGTAGATGAAAATCGATTCTTACGCGGTGCAGGATTTACTGTTGGTGGCAACAAAATCGAACTCACAGGATTTTTCTCCAGAAAACGCATCGATGCCAATACCGCGCTAGCCCAAGACTCCCTCACAGGAGAAGATATTCTCACGGTAACTTCTTTCCAACAAAGTGGCTTTCATCGCACGCCTGGAGAGCTTGAAGACAAAGATGCCATTACCGAAACACACATCGGCGCCAACTTGAAATACCACACGCGATCTTTGCACATTGGTCTTTCGGCAGTGATGAATGAATACGACACGGAGGTCAACCGAAACCTGTCTACGTACAACCAGTTTGATTTCAACGCCAACCAAAATGTAGTGGTCGGACTGAATTATGGATGGATCAAGAAGAACGTCAATATTTTCGGAGAAACTGCTCGCAGTCTGTCTGGCGGAATGGCTTCAATCAATGGCGCGCTGATTTCAATGCACCCGAAATTGGCCATTTCAGTTGTCCACCGTTACTACCAGCGTGACTTTCAGAATCCACTGGGAAATGCTTTTGGTGAAGGAGGGTCCCCTTCGAATGAATCTGGAATTTACCTTGGACTCGAGTACAAGGTCTCCAAGAAATTCACGCTTACCGCATACGCCGATCAGTTCAAGTTTCCTTGGCTTAAATTCCAGTCCGACAAGTCGACAAGCGGTTACGATGCTCTGGTCCAACTTACATACAAGCCTTCAAGAGGCAGTGAGTTTTACGTGCGTTATCGCACCAAGATTCGTGACTACAATTCGCAGGACGACGCAGCGATTATCGACTATGTTTCCACCCGCATCAAGCAAAGTGCACGTATCAACGCCCGGTATCCGATAAACGAGAACTTCACCCTGCGCACGCGTATTGAACTGCTCACCTTCCAGCACCAACCCAATGAACAGGAACGCGGATACTTGATGTTTCAGGACGTCTTGTTCAAGAAGCTCGAATGGCCTTTTACCTTGGCGATCCGTTATGCGCTTTTCGACACACCTTCTTATAACTCACGGATTTACGCCTATGAGAACGACCTTTTGTACACGTGGTCGATACCTGCGTACTACGACCAAGGGTCCCGATTCTATTTCATGGTCAAGTGGCGCGTGTATAGAAAAGTAGACTTGTGGCTGCGCTATTCTCAGTGGCATTATTCGCACCGCGACGACATTAGCTCGGGACTCAGCGAAATTACGGGTAACAAAAAAGGCGAGTTCAAGGCGCAGCTTCGTGTGAGATTTTAGCCTATCAGAAAACGTTCATTCGACGTCTAATTAAGATCATGATCTTACCCCTCACCTCTTTTTCACCCTGCTATTCATCCAATTTTTCATAAAAACGTCCGTTTGGAGGGCTAGCCGGATGTTAGGCACGCCGAGTATCGGTGCGTCGTAGACGATAAAGCGTAACTTTGCGCACGAAACCAATCTATATCTGGAAATGGCAGTTACTCGTCCTAGATTCGCTCGTCAGCAAAATGCTGAGTTCTTCAATACTCTTCGCACTCGTGTAAACGATTACTTCGAAAGCAACAAGATTTCAAAGTTCGGAGAGCGTAAAATGGCAATTAAAACAGTTTTCATGATCGCCTTGTTTCTTACACCATATTTCTTGGTCGTAACAAACGTGGTTGAAAGTACATGGGCAATTCTTGCCATGTGGACAATCATGGGAATTGGAACTTCAGGAATCGGCTTAAGTGTAATGCATGACGCCAATCATGGAGTTCTCTCCAAAAACAAAACGATCAATAAAATGATGGAATCTACCATGAACTTCGTTGGTGGAAATGCATCTATGTGGCAGACTAAGCACAATGTCCTTCATCACACTTTCACCAATATCGAAGGCCACGATGATGATATTGACGCTCCGGGAATTTTGCGCTTTTCTCCGCACCAACCGCTGAAGAAGATGCACAAGTTCCAGCACATTTACGCTTGGGTATTCTATGGCTTCCTCACTTTGATGTGGATCACATACAGTGATTTCAAAAGTGTCTTTCATTTTAAGAAAGAAGGTTTGATCCGCGACAAGAAGACTTTCTGGAAAGAATTTCGTCAGGTAGCAATCTGGAAATTAATTTACTGGAGCTACCTATTGGTGTTGCCTTTGATCTTTTCTTCAGCGGCAATTTGGGTGACTCTACTCGGATTCTTCATCATGCACTTCGTGACTGGATTCACTTTGAGTGTGATCTTCCAACTAGCTCACGTGATGCCTGAATGTGACTTTCCTATTCCCGATGAAACAACAGGTGAGATCGATAACAACTGGGCGGTTCACCAATTGTCTACTACTACCAACTTCGCTCCTAAGAACCGCATCCTATCGTGGTTTATCGGCGGACTGAATTACCAAGTCGAACACCACTTGTTCACCAACATCAGCCACGTTCATTACCCTGAAGTAGCGAAGATTGTAAAGAAAACAGCTAAAGAATTTGGCCTTCCTTATTACTCAGAAGACAAATTCTTCAAGGCTTTGGCCAACCACGGAAGAATGCTCAAAAAACTGGGGACACCTCCGGCATTTGCAGCCTAAGAGCTACTAAAATATTAGACTACGAAAAAGGGGATAAAACATGCGTTTTATCCCCTTTTCTATATTTTCGATCTTAGTCTTACAATGGAATATTGCCATGCTTCTTACGAGGCAAACTATCCACCTTGTTCTCGAGCATTTTAAACGCTTTGATCAACTTCTCTCTAGTTTGACGTGGCTTGATTATTTCATCCACATATCCACGCGCTGCGGCGTTGTATGGATTGGCAAATAGCTCAGCATATTCATCCTCTTTCTCTTTCAACTTCGCTGCTGGATCGTTAGCTTCTTTAATCTCCTTGCGGAAAATAATCTCTGCTGCTCCCTTGGCTCCCATCACGGCAATCTCTGCCGATGGCCAAGCGTAGTTCATATCGGCGCCAATGTGCTTCGAGTTCATAACGTCATATGCGCCACCGTATGCCTTGCGAGTAATAACCGTAATACGCGGAACAGTCGCTTCGCTAAATGCGTAGAGCAATTTCGCTCCATTGGAAATAATGCCGTTCCATTCTTGATCGGTTCCGGGCAAGAATCCAGGTACGTCTTCAAAAACAAGTAGGGGAATATTAAATGCATCACAAAAGCGAACAAATCGTGCTGCCTTGTTAGAGGAATGGATGTCCAAAACTCCAGCGAGGTAGGCCGGTTGATTGGCTACGACGCCAAGAGATTTGCCTGCAAGGCGCGCAAATCCAACCACAATATTACTAGCAAAGTCCTTGTGAACCTCCAAAAATGAATCCCCGTCAACGACCTCACTTATTACGTCTTTGATATCGTAAGGTACGTTGGCACTATCTGGAATAATGCTGTCCAACTTAGCTCTGCTTTCGTCGCCCAAAGTATAATCATGCGAAGGAGCACTTTCCTCACAATTCTGAGGCATATAGCTCAACAAGTCCTTGATGTTCTGAATGCAGGCAATCTCGTTGGCACAAGAAAAATGCGTCACGCCAGATTTAGTAGAATGCGTCGATGCACCACCCAAAGCTTCTGAAGTCACCTCTTCGTGTGTTACAGTCTTCACAACGTTAGGACCAGTGACAAACATATAAGAAGAGCCTTCGACCATCATAATGAAATCGGTCAAAGCAGGCGAATAAACCGCCCCGCCGGCACAAGGTCCCATGATGGCGCTCAATTGTGGAATCACACCACTAGCGCGTACGTTCTTGTAGAAGATATCGGCGTAACCACCGAGGGAAACAACCCCTTCCTGAATACGAGCACCACCTGAATCGTTCAAGCCGATAAAAGGAGCGCCGTTCTGCATCGCCAAATCCATGATCCGACAAATCTTGCTCGCATGAGCTTCAGCCAATGAGCCACCCATGACAGTAAAATCCTGAGAGAACACATAGATCAATCTACCGTTCACAGTTCCAAATCCAGTCACAACTCCATCGCCTAGAAACTTCTGTTTCTCCAGACCAAAATTCGTAGACCGGTGAGTCACAAACATCCCAATCTCCTCAAACGAACCTTCGTCGAGTAAAAAGTGAATTCGCTCCCGAGCAGTTAGTTTTCCTTTTCCGTGTTGTGCCTCGATGCGTTTCTCTCCTCCACCTAATTTGGCTTCAGCAATTTTCGAATCAAGCTTTTCAATGTTGTCAGACATATTTCTTCGTTGAGGGGCAAAAATAGCATTTTGAATTAGAGGAAGAGCAAGAGAAAAGAGCAAGCATCAAATAGTCACGTCAAAAAGTAACCAAGCTCAACTAAAAGGGAAATCAAACCGGCCAATAAACTATTTCTAAAGCCTATTTCTATTTCTAAAATCTCAGAATTTCAGGCCAAACGTGTAGAGGAAGTATCAAATGCAATTTGGCAATAGCTTCAACCGAAGGAAGAAAAGAAGCAAAACACACGAGCAAAAACATTTATCACTTGCTCTTTTTTACTTGCTCTTTTTTACTTGCTCTTGCTCTAATAATAAAGGGCAGCCCTTACAAGTAAGAACTGCCCTCCAAATATCTTCAATCCAATAAATATCGTATTACTTCCCAGCAAGATCAATCAAAAAAG
>JBLHIB010000035.1:0-25929 GCA_047615865.1 Gammaproteobacteria bacterium | reverse complement strand
CGAAGGCTGAGCTGTGTATCCAATAACTTTGAGGCCGTCAGACAAGTAGGTAATCTTTGAAAACTCGAGGTGATCTAGTCGCGGACGAAAATCAGGAGCGAATGACTCGATCTTATCCAGAATCTCCTGGGATATAATATAGGGTTCGGAATGAACGATTTGTCCGTCCTGGGCTCTTGTACAAGCTGAAAGCGCAATGGCAATGAATAGTGAGAAGAATTGAGGAAATTGCATAATTCAAAAATAGCATATCCCAATATAAACTCAACAACCTTAACATTACGACAACAAAAATGCCCCCTCAACTTTCGTCAAGAGGGCATTTTTGGCTAATGAAATTCTTAGTCGTTAAATACAATATGTCTTGGCGCAATCCCAGCTTCAAAAGCGGAAACTACGTTGCCTGCATTGTCCAGAATACTTACTGTTTCGTTCGAAGTGAAATCGGCAACATCAGTTACCCACATCGCTCCAGAACTCGGATCGAAATCAATCGAGTTGTAAGCCGCAGTAGTCACTTCTGTCCATCCTGCATTCGGATCGTTCGTGTTTAGTGTATGCAAACCGTTGTTCACCAACCAGATCATCTCGCTTGTTTCATCAAAAGCAATAGATGACGGATGATCTCCTTCCACTCCTATCTCAACGCTGTGCAATACGTTTCCTGAAGCGATGTCGACATCGTGAATCATGGCCATTGAGTTGCCTATCACATTCCAGTCTGCGTCATACAAAGTCGTTCCGCTGCAAAGCACCCAAACGTGATCGTTGTTGTCCACTTCCAGGTCCAATGGTCTGTGCGAAAGCTCAATTGTGTTGACGACCACATCAGTAGCCACATCAATCACAGAAATTGTGCTATCAAGTCCCCAACCACCGCTATTTGCGACCACTATCTTATCACCGCTTTTGGCCATTTGCTCTGGTCCGCCGCCTACTTCGATTGATCCTGTAATCGAATGATCGCTTCCATCAATGACGATTACCGAACCACCGAAGGAGCCGTTGGTCAAATACATTTTGCCATCATCAGCTTCAATCATGTAGCGCGGGTAGTCGATGGATGCATCTACAATTGTTCCCACTCGCTCGAAAGATGACAAACTAACTACTTCTATTTTGAAGGAGTTGTTGACGACGATATATCCCATATCGCCGCCAATTGCCATGGATTGCGCCACGTCTCCTAAATCTGTGCCATTGATATTGGCAAATACTGTTTCATGCGCCGAGCCTGAATTATCATAGTGCGTAATCGATGAATTGTTGCCTTGAAAGGCTCCTTCGTTTACGACAAATGCGCCTTTGCTGTAATCAGTTGATGCAGCCTCGCATACAACAGGCTCTTCGTCTTTGTCGCATGAGGACAAACCGATAACTGCAGCCAAAGCCAAAAGTGAAATTCTATTCATTAGTTAAAAGATTATAGGTTATGTATTGTTGTGTTTTATTTACTTCGTTCATCAAACGTTATATTCCAAGCCAACTTAAGCCCCAGGTAACGACCGGGCGACGCATAGGTTCGAACAAATTCAGGCTGGACATCCAAGATATTATCTGCTTGCAGCATCAAGGAAAACTGCTGTCCAAAAACGTTTTGTACGCGACCAACAGACAATGAAAACATATGCATCGATTCGAGTTTGTGGGCCTCTGAATTGCTCTGATTGCTATACCGCTCTCCTGTGTACTTCCATCCTGCATTTCCAACCCATCCAGCGATCCACAAATCTAGATTCGAAATGATCGTTGTGCGAGGTGAGTATGGCAATTCGCCTATGACACTCCCCTGTTCAAAGTTGGTTGATACGAGTTTGACTTGGTTGACCCAATACAATCGAGATCGTCGGAAACTCTTTGACAGACTGAAGGACGGACTGATCGAGAACAATTCCACATGCTGGTAGTTTTCAGGTGCAAATACACCTGCTCCGTTTGGCACCCACTGAATCCAATTGTCAATGGATGAATAAGATCCTACAGCCGAAAGAACAGCTTCCCAATTCCGGATTTTAGCCTCCAATGAAAGCATCGCATCTCCCTGCCAACCGCTTTCTGGCTCCAGCGCCGCGTTGCCTCCGGGCACCCAGTACTTTTCATTGAAGTCCGGAAGTCGGTTTTTGCGCGAACCCTGAACCATCATGCGTAAATTCAGTAATCGGTTCAAAACATGCAGTCGTACCAGTTGAATATTGGCCGCTCCAGAAGTTGCTTTTCCATCGGCGATCGGCTGACGATAGTTAATTGAAAGCGTTGTGAGAAAGGCTTCAGCGACCAAACCGACATTTCCGAAATGTCGGTTTTCATCTGCCCGGCCATCATTGTAATTGGTATTGAAAGCAGTGTTCAGACTGCTCTGCCAACCTAGTTCAACAGACAAGTTGTCTATCATATACCACTTCGAAGCGAAATCGACATAATTTCTTTGGATATGAATATGGGAGTCGATTCCGTAGTTCCCATCGTCTTGCAGATTGGAACGATAAACCTGCTTTTCATCGTTGTGGCCTAGTCTGAGCACCATTTTGTGGCGCAAACCGACATGCTCAATTCCACCCACAATTCGTGTCGTAGAATCATTCTGCAGCGCATCTGATTGTCCATAGCTTCCCATGATTCGCGGCACCTCGGTGGTTTTTGCTTGGTACCAGCCTTCGGCAAATACTCTTAGGCGCTTTGTGAACTGATAACTCACACTTTGCAAAAAGGCCAACTGCCCGGTATTGTTGTGCACTTGCTCCTCCAAAGGTTCATTAAACTTGTAGGAATCATTGTAAGAAAATTCGTTGTTGAGTTGGCGCCAAATAACCCTTGTCGAAAGCGACCACTTATTCTTCACGTAGTTCCCTCCCAGCCCTACACTCCTGTTATTCAAAGAGTTGTAAGACATAAATCCGTGGAATCGATTCTTCTTAGCTCTTTCGGTTTTTAGCAGCAAGCCTCCGGCAAATGTGCTTCCTGGAAAATTGGCAGCATTGGTGGTGTGATAAAGAGTTGAGCCATCAAAAAGGAACAATGGAAAGAGTGATAAATCGGCTTGACCAAGGGTTATTGAGTTGAGGCTCAGTCCATGCCATGCGACCGAGAAGTGATCGGCCGCCAGTCCCCCTTGTCGGACAGAAACCGTTGAACCTGGAGGTCCGTACTGAAGGACATTGCTGGTAGTTCTCTTGCCAATATAATCGCCAAGATCAGCATCGACAAACTGAAGCAGATGGAGAGAATCTAATCCTGACTGGAGTTGGTTGTGGTCATCAGCACGTTCGTAAATCGAAACTGCTGGTGCCAAAACGAGGGTATCCTGCTGGGCTTGGGAGCTCAACATACAGGCCACGCAGACGAGTGATATGAAATGGTTCTTTCGCATAATTCATACTAGCCTGACACCGGGCAAGGTTATTGAATTTTACAATCGGCAGGTCTTCTGACTTGTTCAGCTGTTCGGCCTTCCCATCTAAAAGACAGTGGCTTATGATTCGAACAGCAAATAATGAACTTCACAGCTGCGGGCACAGTCGCGGATTCTAACCGCATTCCCTTTTACACCAAAAAACAACTTGGAGTACCGTTGCGCTGCAAAGTAAATGAAAAATAAAGCGTGAATTTGAGAGTGGTCAGAAATAAAATTTGCCGAAGGCTAAAAACTGAGCGCCAACAAAATTTCGCACGGTATAAAATCTACCATGTCATCCTAAAAATAGACACTTTGTCCATCAGAAATTAAAGAATCAACTCCTTTTTTAGCTCAAAATGCTGAGCGCTTTCGTCATATCTTGCCAGAACTTGTTTGGCATCTCCAGAGATGTATGCCTTTTCATATTGCTCGCCCGTAAATATTTTCACAGACGCAAGTGAATCGAAGTAAAGGATAAGAAAAAACTCCACCTCTCCTTCCTTGACCAAGTCAGAAATACTGACTTTTCCCAATCTAAAAACCCCTTTCTTTTTCACCTCAGGAAATACTTCATAGATCAGCATATCTTCATAGATAGGCGCTTTTTCAAAAGTCATCCAACCTTTCCAAGTTGGTATGATTTTCGATTCTTGATTGACTTTTGCCTCACTATTTTGTAAAAACCAATAGGCTTTTCAATTGGCAAAATGTACGAGCAAACCCATTTACCGAAGGCTAATAAATTTCCTCCTTGTCAAGAATGTAGTTGAAAAGCCACAAACGAGCCTCGCCGCGAGACTTAAAAATGCGCAAAGGAACTTCGGAGCGGACCAAGAACGAACTCACGTTGATCAACAAAGCTCGGAGGGAAGACTCCAAGACAACAGCAATGGCACAAGTCCCATTGCTTCCCGCTTGCGAAGCTAAGTAGCGAAACGCCTCTGGCTCCAATAACAGTCGGTTTTCAGGTACCACCAACAAAAACGGGATCAGTTCGTCCAACTCCATTTCAGCAAATTCGGCGGCTATACGCATGGCCAGACGCTCGTCAATGATGAGTTCGTTTTTGAGACGGCAAACAAGAATGCCGTCAACTAGCTGGTATCTAGCGATAGAAGTATTTCGACTTAGTTCGACCATAGGGTTGGTGAACCAAACTTACAGCGAAATAACATCCAGAAAGCTTGTTGAGCAAGAGATAGTTAACTTCTTTCAGTTGAAAGCTCCGTCTTCAATTCAAGATATACTTATATCGAATAATTTCCTGATCTACTTCCCCACCGAATGCACCACCAATCGCTCTTGAATCCCAATGCTCAATCAATTAACTACCAATGAATATATCTTCATCTGGCTCAGCATTTTCATATCAATTTCACGAGCAGTTATGTACGTTCTAGTTTACCTATTGCGATGGAGATAACTGTTGCTCACTGGATGGCTTAATGAAGGCAATACGCACTAGAATGATCGCAAATTGCATAGAATAGTTTCTAATTTCATGAAGCGATATTGGATAGATGGCTTTTGTGAACTTAGACAAACCTCAATATCTCAAACATCATGATAAAGATCGAAATGTCGCACTTCTTAGTTTGAATTCCGGTATATCTTTGCCGAATCATCAGCATTTTCGTGTTAAGCTTGGTTGACAGACTTTTAAGATGAGTGTTTATAATGAGCTTATACCTGCTTGTAATCGTCGATTTGTAGCTGAAATTTTCTAGAGTCTTTGAACGCACATAAATTGCCATCTGGATCTAAGAACTTAGCCACAGTGCCCCAAGAATGTTCTTGGTAGTCGACTTCTATATTTTTTGATTTTAGCGTGTCCGCATATGTCTTTACGTCTTCCACATTCATTCGCAGACAAGTCTTAAAACGCTCTCCTTCCTTTTGTTTTCCGGTATATTCATCGTCAATCTCAACCATCAAGTAGGAATTCCCAAACTCAAAACAAGTCAAGCTTTCGTTTTCAAACATCTTATTAAGTCCGAGGGTGATCTCGTAAAAATCGACGCACTTTTTGTATTCAATAGTATACAATACTAAACCAGTCCGATCAAATTTCATAATTATCAAGTATGTCCAACATCAAAGAAACGCTGTTTAATCACCTTCCCCAAATAGTTCATTCAGAGCTTTAAGCCGATATCTAAAAATCTCCTCTAGTTTTTGTCTGATCAGGATTTTGTTGGCAATGCTCCCCAATACCCCAAAAGGAGGTTGATAAGTTACTATGTCTGACATCAATGTCCCACCATCCTTAGACTCTAGAAAATGCTGATGATGCCATAGCTTATAAGGCCCCACACGCTGCTCATCAACAAAATACTTCTTGTCCTTGACATGCGTAATTTCGGTAACCCAAGTAGTTTTTATACCCATTACAGGAGACACTTTGTAGCTAATAATCATGCCCTCATACATTTCATCAGGAAGATCCTCTGTAGAAATATCAAACCCCATATAATCAGGAGTGATCTTCTTTAGGTTCTTAGGATTTGAAATAAAACCCCACAGATTCTCCAATGGTTGATTAAAAAACTGCTCCTTTTTAAACTGATATACTCCCATTCTTGTCTTTAATTTTTACAATCTAAACCATCCTTGACTTGCCCGGACATCTCACTTTTGGGTTTGGCGCAAGCGCAAATGACATGGTGATCGAAATCCCAAATACGCTCCAAATCATATAGGTGGTTATCTGAACTACAATCATACTGGCAGTCCATGGAAATCTAAAGATTTTTCGGCATATTCATCAATCTACCCTCTCCACAAAACTTCACCAAATGGGAGTGTAGAAAATTTCTTTGCTATCGCCTGGAATTATAGGATACCCGATTGGTCATCATCTTGCTCATTTTCCAGAAAAAAGTCTCGTTCCAATTTAGAATTGCACTAAACAAACATGTCCCATCTGCCTGCAGAAATGCTTCAATAATAGTCTAGCCAGATTCAGCAATGGCGCATGGCTTTCTAAAACACGAATAGAACTTGAGGGTTATTGCTTCTGAATTTTTTAAAATTAATTCTGAGGTCTTTTGAAAAATTATTTTGTTCAACGCAGATCATTTGAAGGTCTGTCGCCTCCTCCATCCATTTCAAGAGTGCAATTCCTCCATTATCACCTATTCCACAACCAACCAATCCAATTTCGCGCACAGAAGAAGGTAGGCTTTTTAACAAAAGGCTTGCTCCAACATTGCCAACAAGAGGATTGTAACTTAAACTAATTGACTTTAACTGGCTGTTAGAGCTTCCTTTTTCCTGTTCCAGAATATTGGCAATGGAGACGAGTTCATTTTCTTCTAAATCTAATTTTCTTAGGTTTAGCAATCCATTCAGGGATATTTCCTTCTCAAGCGACTCTAGCTTTTTTAAACATTCTGAGCTACCTTTTTTTATCAATACCTCTTCGAGTTTTCGCAGCATGGAAGGATTTGTTTAAATAGTGTAGTGAATTTTAAAGCTACCGAAGTAAGGCGAAGCCAATACTCAATTGGAGTTATATCTATGTCCTAAGCCTCTGGTGTCGTGAACAAATCAGGAGTTCGAACAAGTCCAACCTGCGATCCATAAGTGATAATCGTTCCTTCAGGCCTTAGTTCTTATCATTTTCGAGCCTATTTCGAAAATAAACAAAGCTGCAATACCTACGACTAGGCCGACGATAAATTCTACTAAAATTGAAGGCCATGAAAGGAATAGTTCATGCACAAAATGTACGTTGTGGACGAATATACCTCCAGCAACCAAAATCATTGCAAACGTACCTATTACAGCCAAAGCTCTAATTATAACAGGCAATGCCTTCACCAAGAATGTCCCTACTTTGTTAGAAAATCCTGATTCATCCTTGCTCAAGGCTATTAATTTATACCCCAAGTCATCCATTCGCACCAACAAAGCGACGATACCATAAACCCCAACAGTTGCCAATATGGCGACTATTGTAACTACCAACACTTGAATACCAATCGGCTTTCCTACCACGGATCCCAATGCTATAATGATAATTTCGACAGACAAGATAAAATCTACAACTATGGCCGATTTTATCTTTTTCTTTTCAAATTCCAGCACTTCCGATTCTGTAATTTCTTCGACCTCAACTTTAGGCTTAATTTCCTTTTTGTGAAAGAGGTATTCGAAAATTTTCTCGACACCTTCAAAAGCCAAATAAACCCCTCCTATCATAAGAATAGGAACAATAGCCGCAGGAAAATAGGCACTTAAAAGAAAAGCAATGGGCAGAATGATAGCCTTATTTAAAAATGACCCTTTCGTTATTTTCCATAAAACAGGTAATTCCCTGGACGAAACGAAGCCCGAGGCTTTATCAGCATTTACAGCTAGGTCATCGGCAAGAATACCAGCTGTTTTTTTTGTTGCGATTTTACTCATCGCAGCCACGTCATCCATGAGAACTGCAATATCATCTAGTAATGCAAAAAATCCTGATGCCATCTTGTCTCCTGTGTGATTTATGTATTATAGCGTTGAATTGTGCCTATTCTGTGCTCTTTGATCAATGAAAATGCCCAATTGACTTTAAGCAATGTGCAAAATGAAAAACGAAATTACAGCTTTCCCGACTTCAACAATTCCAGGCTTGTAGTAAATCTGGAAAATCACAAAACATAATGCGTAAGTAGGAAAGACTTATCCTATTTTCAGGTGATCAAATGCTGCGAACAAAGTCTAAAAATACCTTTTTATGAAGGTCAAAATCCATATTCGCAGAAAGTGCTACGCGAACAATATAATCCTTATCGCCTTCCTTTGTCGTCCCTTGAGTAGATGTTGCAGGAATAGTCCAATAACAACCTTTTAACTGTCCATAGCTCACACAAAACTTACTTTCATTGGGGATTTTCGTAATCATTAACTTGATCAACTTATGATTAAGTTCCCTTTTGTAAGATTCTCTTTCTTCGTCAGTATTGCCTTGAGTGGGAAGATCTAATGAAAAAACAGATGGAGTAAACCCCTTTTCAGCCAATTCTTGTGAAACGTAATTGATCTTGGCTTCTGGCAAAACGTCATTGATGAAGTTTACAAATTCACGTGTATTCTTGTAAGCATCAACAATTCTTTGATTCATTGAAGGCAATTGTTTTGCCAATATTTCAACTTGAAGATCTGTAGCCTCATTGTCGCAGAGCCTCAAATGCATTTCCATTTTGCCCATCAAAGCTTCAGCCCTCATATTCGCCACACAGTAGCCGGCCGTGCATTGTCCTCCACTTGGAAATTTCGATCCACTAACGTATGAAATAGTCCTAACCGATGAGAGTATATCATCCTCACCTAGGAAATGTACGTTCGGACAAAATGTTTGATCCAAAATAAAGACCGGATCAATGGCAACTTGACCATTTTTTGTCTTGCGCTCTCTGCTCAAAACATCTTTTAATTTAATAATATCAGGAACTTCAACTCTTGGGTTTGTTGGAATTTCAGCGATTATGTATGGAATACCATCCTCCTCGGCAATTTCCGCTAACACAACATCAATACTTTGGACCATATCTTTCCCACCATCAACCGGTAAGTCCAACACTTCAACATTATCAATGCAAGCAGCAATACGCCTTGCCTGGTCATTTGTTCCACCATAACAATTTGGAGGGACAATAATTTTAATGCCTTTTCCTGGATGTTTTTCTAGAGCCTCATGGATTAGCCCCATGAGAATCGCATATTGAATGGATAGTCCGCTCGAAGCTAAAAGCGCTTTTGTATTCGCTCCCGTTATCTCTCGAATTGAATCTAAAACAAGTCTTTTGTTCGTCTCGAAATTTTCTGTTCTAACGGTAAAAGCAGACTTCTCAATTAGAGCTTTTAAGGCAGCAAGAGAATTGGCCGGTGTCATAGCAATAGTCTCTCTTCTCCGGACATGCTGTATTTCTGAGACATACCTCTCATTTCCCTCACCATTCACCAACAATACACTGCCCAGATGAGAATGAGCACTGATGTAAAAGTCAACATTTGGAGTTGGTTCGATATCCCAAATTTCATCTTGTTGCGAAATAAAGACAGTACTGCCATCAAACGCGGGAATCTCTTCTAATTTCTCAACATGCTTTAAATCAAACTTATAACCATAAACACTCTTTAGTACTGCTGCATCAAAAAACTCGGGTAATTCTCCCGAATAAACAATTTGAGTGCTTTTACTATCCAATAAATTCTTTCTTAAGACTGCAAAAACAGGAATTGTCTTCGACGAAAAACTTATGGCACTTTCAGCCTTAAGGCCATGCATGTCGGCGATTGCCCATTCTAGAAGACAAGACAATGGATGACCTAATCGAATATAATCGAAAGCAGTAGGCAATTCACGCAATGCCGAAGAATCAAAGATATTGTCCTCAAACAAGACTTTAAACTGGTCTAAAAATTGAACTTTAGCCAATTTTTCATCATAGATATCTAATCGATGGGTTGTCAGATTCAACCAGTCAGCAGGCATGTTTTCTAACACATTTCCAACGTAATTAAGCATTTTATTCTCCCTCATAATTCCCACCTTTAAATACGGCAGCAAATTACATCAATTAGATTTACACCTGTATGGACTTTGCTGACTCTTTTGCGGCGATAGCTGCATAGTTTTGTATATCTCTGGCTTATCTACTTTTCACGAATGCCTTCAATCCATCCAAACCTCAAATTTTGAAGTCGATTACAATCAGGTCATTTAAGAAATGTGCATTGCATAGAATACCCCAAATATTCTCTTCGACTATAAACTCACTTAAATATGGGGCATCAAATATTCTCGTGTCTGAAAAGTCTATGCCGCCTATTCTCAAACTTTCCGAGCGTGCTGCGCAAGTATAGTTCACCCAAGTAGTGGTCAAAACAAAGTCCATGACAAGAGTATCCGTGCTCGCTTTACATTTTTCTGATGAAGTCGGCATAGGAAACATGCTTAAATCGTTATCAAATAGAACTTTTTCCAACTTGCCATTGATGGCGACAAGAACATGTCCTCTTCATGATCGGTCCAATGATATGGCGATATAACTTTCAATGGTTTGATATTCTTTCGGCATACTATCCGCAATATCCAATCGCATGAAAGGGTAATCTATTATCAGAATTTTGTCCTTGACCAAATCGGCTCCTATTTGTGCCAACATGTTTAACTGTTTCGTCTCCTGCCACATTGGAGTCCAACTCGTCACCAAACAATATATTATAAGCAAAGGAAAAGTTAGACAAGGTACCTGCACCCAATATCAACAGTATGTCAGACAAATACTCATGAACATCAATGGTGTCCAACTACTCTTTGAGCTCTGGGGATTTTTTCAATTCGTGTTTAAATCTCTGGCTATAAACCATAGAGAAATTTACTCCTAAGTCGGACGGCATGGCAAAAGGCTCCGAAAGCTCACCAATTTTACTAGCAGATTAATTGCTGGATTTTCATAGACCTGGCCTTGTATATCAGTGGTTACCCAATCAAATTCGATCCAATTGAGCTGATCTTCTTTGGCATTTTCCTTCTCTGTTGAACCTCCTAATAAAAAAAGGATTGCCGGAAGCACAAGTGCAATAGTTTTGAAATATAACGATCAACGAACGCGTGCAATAAATGAGCCGTAGCTCCTAAGAGCATTATTTCATCTATATGCCATTAAACATGCATTGAGGTCAGCGCACTCTATCTTCCAGACATCAATCCTGCGATAACTTTGGTCTTTGGAAACTGTTCAAGTACGATCTTAACGAAGACTGTGATCGGTATTGCCATGATCAGCCCAGGAACACCCCAGATGAATCCCCATAGCATAAGCATGACCAAGACGGTCACTACATTGATGGAAAAGGTTTTACCGAGCAATATAGGCTCTAAGAGCGCCCCCATCAGTACCTGAACCCCAGAAATGACCAAGACGAAGGCCAAGAGCGTTCCACTCGGGTCTAGCTCTACCAAAGAGAATAAGGTCAACATGATCACGGAGATGATGGATCCCACCATCTGCACGAAGTTGATGAGAAAAGCGAAAAGGCCCCAGAACACCGGAAAACTCACATCAAAGAAAAGACAGGCCAAAGTGAATCCTATTCCAGTGAACAGACTGATGACGAATTTGACCCAAATGAATTTGATGATGTCCTTTTCTATCCGTCTAAATGTCTTGACCGAAGCATATTTCTGGCGAAACAATAAAGTCTGCATCACGTCTTGGAGATTGATCGACCCAGCCAACAAGAGCACAACGAAGAAAGCAGTCATCAAGGTGATATTCAAAGTATCTCCGAGCATATCTAGAGTTGGGCCCAGGTTTTCAAATACGTTGAATTCTTTGAGATAATGATTAATTATTTGGTCTCCGGCCAAACGCTCAATTCCAAAGAATTCTTCCAAGGATTCGACCACTCCCAAGAGTCTCAACTCTGCCAAGGCAAAGAATGAGCTGTCGGCCGATAGGATCTCACGTGAAGAGATATTGACCAACTGGCCACCAAGGTAGAAAATGCCAACGATAACGCCTATAACACTTATCAAACTGATCGGCTTCGGCATCTTTTTCTTTTCCAACCATCGCTTCAGCGGTAGAAAAAGGAGGGAGATGAACATCGCAAAAAGGAGCGGCACAAAAATGAAGGACAGCACTTTGAGCAGATAGAATATCAGTGGGATAACTAGGATCAGTAAGAGCCTATTGGTTGTACGTGTTTCGTTCATGTATCTTTCAGGGTCATTTCCGGGACAAATGTTCCATGACAAAAGTAACTATTCCCTTTCTTCTATTTGAAGATCGAAAATGTAGCTTTTTCATCATGACTCATTGCCAGCAAGAACCTCAGTCTTCAATGCCTAGATCTTTCAATGGGTGTCCATTTGAAACTTTGCTAATCAATAGCCTCTAAGGCCTCTTTCATCGTCTGATAATTGGCATAGAGCCGTGCAATAAAACTTAGCTGATCCTTTTTACGGTATATAACTGAAGGAAATCCACTAACTCCCTATTGTCTGTTTTGAGCAAAATCCTTCTGTGTAGCTTCTACCATCTCTTTGGAAGAAAATTTTTGAGAAAACTCCGTAAAGTCAATGCCTAATTTTTCACATATGGGTTGGTGAAATGTTACTTGCTTAGGGTCATTTGATTCAACGTAAAATGAATGTTGTACCAATTCATAGAAGCTCAGTGCTTTTCCGGAGATATTGCGCGAATCGTCACAACAGCTCGGCAGCCAGGTTCAGTATCGTAAATAAAATTCTCTAGTTTAAAAAGATCAAAACCAAAAGGCTGTCCACTGCGTTGATTCACTTCTTCCCAATGGTGCTTTAGAAAGCCCATAAATTCTGAATTCCACTTATCTCCGCCACCGGGACTAAGACCTCCCATTGCAATTGTGATTCGATTCGCCATTTCCATTTTCGTATACCGATGTTTTACAATTCTTTACACTACTTATCCGCTTCTATCCAAAGTCCAATCTATTTTTGAGAAAAAGTAATCTCAATGTTGCCAACTATCAAGTCTTATATCTACCTCGCGTTCGTCTGCACAATCATGACTACATCATGCAGCAGTCAGATCTCTAAAGACAACAGCCATGCTCCCACTCCTCCTTCCACTCCCGAAAAGCTAAAAGAGGCTAGAGACTTTGACGGAAAATATGAAAAGTCCGATTCGACATTGCAGTTCAATGTGATGATCACTTCCATTTTCCAAGACAGCAAAGGCAATTACTGGTTTGGTTCACATGGGGACGGGCTTTGCATGTATGACGGCGAGAAATACACTTACTTCACAGTCGATAATGGTCTGCCCACTGGCACTATGTATGAATTCGCTCCAGGGCCCGACTGGGATGTAGTAAGAAATATCAACACCGGCAATAAAGCTGGAAGTATACAGGAGGATCAAAAAGGGAATATTTGGTTTGTGAATGGCAACGGTCATGTGATAATGTATGATGGAAAAGAATTCATGACTATGGAAGCTGAAGAAGGCAAAACCCTATCAATCGAAAGGTCTCAGACCGAATGGCAAACCGATCAAGGATGCATGTGGTTTTCCCTGCCAGATGAACTTGGAGTTTATCGCTACAATGGAAATAAGCTTACACATCACATGTTTCCATCCCCTTATAGTGAGGCCGTCAAAGGAGTGAGCGAAATATACACCGATCACGGCGGGACAATGTGGTTTGGAACCATGGGCAATGGCACATTTCGCTACGACAAAAACTCTTTCTCACTCATCTCAAAAAAAGATGAAATGGGCATTTGCCGAGCTGTTTTCCAAGATGCTTCTGGTCGTATTTGGCTTGGAAATAACCAATACAGTTTGGATTACATTGAAAATAACGAACTCCACAACTTCACCGAAGAACAGGAACAAGCACTGGACAACGAAAAGAATGCTGGTGATTCAAATATCCTCCATGGAGCGCAAAGTATTGAGCAAGATTCTGATGGAAATATATGGTTCGGATCATTTGGGAGCGGATTGTATAAATACGACGGCAATGTCACGCATTATTCAGAAGTGGGCGGAATGCCAATTGTTGTCGTCAAGTCGATTTACAAGGACAACTCAGGGCAACTGCTATTCGGAATCGGCGAAGGTTCGGTTTATACGTATGACGGGGAGGTGTTTCATCGCTTCGATGGCATGCCTATTCAGCCTTAGTAAGCTCAGCGCTGCGCGCAAATATCTTTACGGCATACCGCGTAACAGACAAGGGAAGAATTGAACCTCCCTCTATGGGTCTAAAGACATTTGCATGAAATGCCAAAAACCGTTTCCGTAAATTTCAGCCTCCAAAACCAATAGAGAGTGCTATGAAACGTTACCGCCATGCTTTATGCTATCGTACGCTAATTTTTCTAGTTCTATTGACCGCGTGTTCTAGCTCTGAAGATCGGGATGCTGGTGAATCGACCGTAGAATCCAGTCAGGAGAAAACTCAGAATGCCGACTACGCTTCATATGTCAATCCATTTATTGGCACAAAGAATATGGGACACACTTATCCTGGGGCAACAGTTCCTTATGGGATGGTTCAGGCTACGCCGCTCACCAATTACGAACCGCTATTTGAAGACGGACAGTACAATCCTGATACGTATCGTTATTGCTCAGGCTACCAATATGAGGATTCTTTAATTTTTGGATTCTGTCATACGAGTTTCAGTGGTACGGGGCATTCTGATCTTGGGGACATTGTAGTAATGCCAACTAAGGGCAAACTGAACTTGAACCCAAAGAATTCGGAAGGAAGGAAAGGTTTTGCATCGAGTTTTTCCCATGCAGGTGAAGCTGTTTGGCCAGGATTTTACTCGGTTGGTCTCGATGATTATGGAATTGATGTGCAAATTACGGCTACAGAAAGAGCTGCATACCACCAATACAGTTATCCCTCATCTGACAGCGCCCACGTCTTACTCGACTTGGTTTCTAATATTTACGATTACGACGACAAGAATGTGTGGACTTTCTTGCGCGTGGAGAATGATACACTAGTGACGGGTTACCGACAAACGAAAGGTTGGGCCAGAACGCGGTTGGTATACTTCGCAATTTCCTTTTCCGAACCAATCACCAACTACGGTCATGAAAAATACGACGAGCCCAACTACAATGGTTTTTACCGTCGATTTGACGAAAAGAACAATTTCCCAGAAATGGCTGGAGAGGATATTCGGGCATGGTTTGATTTTGATTTGAAATCACGTCAGTTAGGAGTGAAAGTGGCCCTTTCTTCAGTGAGTACTGCGGGGGCGATGCTTAATCTCCAAACTGAAATGCCACTTTGGAACTTTGACGAACTTCGTACCCAAGCAAAGCAAAAGTGGAACAATGAACTAAACAAAATCGAGGTTGAGATGCTCGACGATGATGATCTCACGACATTCTATACTGCTCTCTACCACTCTATGCTCAGTCCGATTATCTATGAAGACGTAGACGGGCAATACCGTGGATTGGACCAAAACATCCACGAGTCGGAGGGCTTTACCAATTACACCATCTTTTCACTTTGGGACACTTACCGTGCATTGCACCCGCTCAACAACCTCGTGCAACCCGAGCGTAACAACGACATGATTCACTCGATGCTTGCCCACTACGACCAGAGTGCCCACCGCATGCTACCTATTTGGAGTCACTACGCCAATGAAAACTGGTGTATGATAGGTTACCATGCTACTTCAGTCATTGCCGATGCTGTGGCTAAGAACGTAGGCGATTTCGATCGGCAACATGCACTTGAAGCTTGTTTGAGTACGTCTACCACTAAATACTTTGATGGAATTGGGGCATATATGGAAAAAGGATATGTGCCTGAAGACGTGAGTGGATCTTCTGTAAGCAAGACGCTTGAATTTGCCTACAACGATTGGTGCATTGCACAGATTGCAGCCGCTGTAAGCGATGAAGAAAACGAAACCAAATACCTCGCCCGTTCGCAATACTATTCCAATTGCTATGACCCCGAAGTGGGATTTATGCGGCCAAGACTTGCCGACGGATCATGGAAGTCTCCTTTTGACCCAATGGACACACATGGACAAGGCTTTATCGAAGGCAATGCGTGGAACTATGGTCTCTACGTACCTCACGACATCGACAAGATGATAAGCATGATGGGAGGAAAAGAACAGTTCGCAAGTCATCTCGACTCGCTCTTCACCATGGAAATTGCAGATGAATACATAGCCAACAACGAAGACATTACGCGTGATGGTATCATTGGCAATTATGTACAAGGAAATGAACCTGGTCATCACATCCCCTACCTATACAATTGGACAGGCCACCCTGAAAAGACTCAGGAACGTGTGCGTATGATTATGGATAGTATGTACGGTCCGAATGAGGACGGACTGTGCGGCAATGATGACGCCGGCCAGATGTCGGCGTGGTATGTATTGTCGGCACTTGGATTCTATGACATTGCACCGGGATCTCCCTACTATGCAGTGGGTAGTCCGCTTGTTTCCAGCGCTCGAATGAAGCTATCCAATGGGAATATTCTGAACATCATAGTGAACAACCAAGGTCCTGAGAATGTGATCGTGAAGACCTTGTTGTGGAATGGCCAGATAGTAAGCAACTGGCAACTCGACCATCGCGAGTTGATTGAAGGTGGTGAACTAGTTTTTGAAATGGCTAGAAAGTAAAACAAAAGCTATTCAGGAGCAAAAAACTACATTGGAAAACCAAGCTACTGAAATAGATGCTCGTCTTGTGCTTGTTAAGGAGTTATTGGACAAACAAAAAAACTAAAAAGCACACAACATGAAGAACTTAATAAACATAGCCTTGCTGCTAGTCACCTCATATATCTATGCCCAAATTGACCAAAGGCAGTTCATTGGATACACTGGAGGCTAAATAGAAGCATCGAGCATGTCTCAATCTTATGCATTTGGTGAGACTGCAATCCAAACCATGGTTGCCATAAATTATTCTCACGTAAGGTTTCCTACAAGGCTGCTTGGTTTCAGTTGACATTCACGAGATTGAAAACCAGTTGGATATGAGTATATATCCTAATCCAACAACAGATGAGGTGATCCTAAAATAAATATTGAGAACCTTGTACCGATTGCAATGAGGATGCACAACATTCAGGGACAAATGATTTATAACCATAAACTCCCAGCTTCTTCGAAGACCAACCATCGCATTGATCTGAAGCGATTTGCAGCTGGTTAATATGTCTTGGTAGTAGAATCGAAAACTGAATTATTTAGAAAAAACTTTCAAATTCAGAAACTATACTAGTTGACACGAAACATTCAAATGAAAGTCACCAAACTCCATAGTGGCTTTTTTTTTGAATCAACCCAAACGAACTGAATAGCCAAAAAAAAGACCCACGTTTTCACGTAGGTCTTGAATGTTTTATGATTGGATTAATCAATACAATTCTGGTCCCCAGGAATAGGGCTGCAAAAACCAAGAGCAGCAGTAATCTCACTTTCAATCAAAGCTGTAATTGATGATGGGCTAATGGCCAACCCAGGAAGCTTTTGCTCCAAGCGTGAGGCAAACAAACCAAGTCCATTGCCAATGTTAGTATACTCTGGACGCTCTTGGATGATGCCTGTAACAGGCTCGTTAACATCCATGAAAGTGCTCAACTCATCATTGGCCACAACCAGGCTAAAATCAAATACATCATGGTGCTCACCGTCAAAAAATCCTATCTGACGAATTACCTTAGAATCTACAGGGATACGTTGTGCGCATAGCTCGAAAAACTGTCTCCAGTTAATTTTCTTTTCAAGCTCTTCAAATGTATATGACGCGTTCTCCGTTCCTAAAAACCAGTTAACCTTCTTATCTGTAAAGCCTTCCAAAATAGTATGAGCATCATCTTCATAGCGATATTCACGGTAGTTGAAATCTAGATACACCTCATAACGTTTTGCATTCTCCGAAGCTTGCCATTTCGCCTTGAAGTCATTGAATGTGATATTTCCACTCACCGAAGGCGTCACCATCTGAAAATTATACGCAGAAACACCAACTGGAGGCTGCACGATATTTCCGTTGTTTTGAACGGGATCCACTATTGTGGTCGACGCGCTCACATCGTCCTTGTTCTCAAAATCCAAGTCCAATCGGTAGGTAGAAGAAGTGTTTAATCCACCCTCAGTAACAAAGAAATATGCCTTGTAAGTAGGTGCAAAGAAAATCCCCCCTTCGTCCTTGTTGTCAAGTATGATTTCTTCAATTGGAAATACATCATTCGTAGGATTTCCCTCATTGTAACGGGTTACCGTTCCTATAAAGTCGCCTGCCTGATACTCCGATGAGTCGTTTTCCAAAGCAAATATCAAGTTGTCGCCATCTCCCAGCCACGTGCGGTTGATTTTGACATATTGCGTATCCTGATCGGGATCCATCAATCCAAAAACAATGGTCGTCGCCTTGTAGTCGGCGTTCAGGTCAACTTTGGTCGAACAAGAAACACCAAATAACACTGTGCCCATCACGGCAACTACAGGAATGAATACTTTGTAAAATTTCATAGAGGACAAAGGTAAATATTTTCTTCCTCTCAACAGGTGTGAAGTAAGGATGATTGTATGAACGGTTGAAGCAAAATGACGCTCATTATTACATTTCCAACTACAAGGAAGCCAACCATGCCATGGTATCTAATCCATCGGCATAGTCATCTAGTGCGGGCTCCTGAGATTTGCCGAATGGCAAAAAACCTTTCCCCACAACACATTGCAACTCATCTTTCATTTCATCGAGTTGCTGATGAACGGTAGCCACATCGCTGTAATTCTCATAATGTAAGGAGCCAGTTGGTGATGTGAGATCATTGCATTTGCGCAGCAGGATGAATTCATTGTCCAACAAATCCTCCATATTCAAGAGCCAAACCGCCTTATTGTAGTCGTAATTATTGGCATACTTGTGGTGATTCACGATGTCCTGGAACTCAAAAATACCATTGAAAAAGTGATCGAAATTATAGCCTTCCGGTAAATACAATTTCGAGACGCTGCGACACCCTAGTCCGAAGTAATCGAATATATCATGCCCCAAGGCCACAATTTCCTCTTTCGTCTCCTCCCCAGTGAGCACAGCAACAGAATGACGATTTTTACGAATAATATTGGGCACTTTCCCGAAATAATGCTCAAAATACCGCGCTGTATTGTTGCTGCCAGTGGCCAAAATAGCATCGTATTCAACCAATCTGTCCTCCATTACCAGCACCTGATCGGTCAAAGCTGGTTGTAAAATTTGCACGGCGCTAAGGATCGCAGGGAAAAGTTTATCGTCGTCAGAAGACATTTTAATTTTGGCTTTGTGTCCCGATAAAAGCACGCAAAGCACATCATGAAAGCCCACCAACGGAATATTTCCGGCCATGATCAATCCGACAATAAGCGATTTATCTTCCTTGAAAGTGTAGTTTGAAACCCACTTTTCCAGACTTCCCATATCCATCGAAGCACCCAATGAGCGCAGGGATTTGTGGACATTATCTGATGTAAACCAAGGATTGTAGATTTTCGCCATTGGGATACTAGCCTGAACCGCGGCATACTCCGATTCACTGAGCCCGCACTCAAACCCAGGCCACTGCTTCTCCTCGCCCCAGAGGACCATCAATTTGCCAAGCTTGGCAAAAGCTTCAATACGTTGTTGAACGTTCAACATGTTAACTTGTATAAAATGTGTAACCACTCATTACCGTCAAGAATGGCGAAGTGTTATATTTGCAGTGCAAAACTAATGCGAATAGAATAAAATAACGCCATGGCGATAGTGATAACCGATGAATGCATCAATTGCGGTGCTTGCGAACCAGAATGTCCGAACAATGCGATCTACGAAGGCGGACTGGAATGGAAATATTCTGAAGGTACTGGATTGAAAGGGATGGTAACGCTTTTGAACGGCGTTGAAGCTGATGCCGATAAGGATCAGGAGCCTGTGGATATGGACGTGTACTTCATCGTCTCTGATAAATGTACAGAGTGCCAAGGTTTTCACGAAGAGCCGCAGTGCGCGGCAGTTTGTCCAGTCGATTGTTGTGTCGATGACCCTGAGCACGTCGAATCTGAGGAGCAGTTGCTTAGCAAGAAAACTTTCATGCACCTATAATCGTTTCCTTGCTTGTTATCATAAAACGTTCTCAGCAGCGTTAATTCCATACTATGCAAGGTAAATTTCTGTTTCTACTTCTATTCTTATTTACGCGACTAGGCGCAAATGCCCAACTCGAAACCCTCGTTATGCTCGAGGATTCAATGTTTGTCGCGCAGCAGGTAATGGCCACTTCTGAAGATGACGATGAAAAATTCGCCGCTTCAGACAAGTTCAGAACCTTCATGATCGAAGCCCTCAATTCCGATGGCTGCTACGAATATCCCTTCTCAAAACTCACCAGCGTAGGAACGATCTTCTCGCCCGATGATAAATTTCGGATGTTCAACTGGAACGTAGCGCGATTCAACGAGACGCATAAATATTTCTGTTTCATTCTTACCAAAGACGAAAAGACGGGGGTTTATGATTGGTACGAACTCATCGACAAGGAAAGACCAATCGACAAAGCGGAAACTCGCTTTCTTACGGCCGACAATTGGATGGGATGTTTGTACTACGAGATTATTCCTGTGAAAAAGAACAAGCGCAACACCTATTATGTATTGCTTGCTTGGGATGGAAATGACAAGTTTACAACGAAGAAGGTCATTGACGCATTGAGCTTTGAACGCAACGGACCGCGCTTTGGAGCTCAAGTTTTCAAGGAAGAGAAAGGCACGAAGAAGCGAATAATCCTTGAATATTCATCTGAAGTCATGGTGTCGGTAAAATACCACCGAGACATGAAGAGCATTGTAATGGACCACCTCTCACCTAGCGACCCGTCCATGACTGGCGTTTATGCTATGTATGGACCAGATCTTTCGTTTGATAGCTTTCGATTGCTGAAAGGAAAGTGGGAATTGCACAGCGACATTGATATTCGCATTGAGCGCAAGGACAACAAACGTCCATACAACGATCCTCAGGAACGTTAGCGGTTGCTCCCGAATCGAATTCTTACCTCGGTAGCTCCATAGCCGTATTCACGGTGATCGGCATTGTGAAAGCTTGCCTCAGGGTAATACATTTCCAGAGCCTGACGAATTTCATCACGCAGCACCCCCTGACCAATTCCATGAATGAAGACCACTTTGGCAATTTTCAACTCATCGGCACGGCGCATCATGCGATCAAAGTGATTGAGCTGAATCTGAACAATTTCCCCGTTCGAAAGTGACGCATCACTATCCACCAACTCGTGAATATGTAAGTCTACTTCCATCATTTCACCTCGACGCTTCATATTGGTAGCATCCAGGTTGTTGTACTTGTGCTTGAAATCGGCGGTCGCAGAAGCCACAGCATTGCTGTCCATGTTACGATCAAGAATTTCGCGGGTAGTAGGTTGAACTTTGTCGTAAGCGTCGTATTCGGCGTCTTTGTTTTCTACTTTGAGAAGCTCGACAATCGCGTATTCATAATCGAAACCAGTTGAGTCCTCAATCATGACCGTCTTGTCGTCCTTAAAAGAAATTATTCGGCCCTCGCCCACATCATTCAAGAACCTCACTTTATCACCAACCTTCAAATCCATAAAGCGAAGATATTTCTATTCCCTTACTTTTGACCTTCAATTTTAAGCAAAGATGAAATTACAACGCATTTTATTCGCCTTCCTCGTTTTGTTCGTTGCTGCACCTGCAGCTGCGCAAACGAAGCAAATTAAAAAGATCGACAAGTACATCGAGGAATCTCGACAAGCTTGGAATATACCAGGAATGGCGGTGGCCATTGTAAAAGATGGTGAGGTAGTCCTCTCGAAAGGATACGGAGTTCGAAACATTGACAACGAACTTCCAGTTGATGATAAGACACTATTTGCCATCGCCTCTAATACCAAAGCCTACACATCAGCTGCCCTTGCAATTCTCGTAGACGAAGGTAAAATCACTTGGGACGATAAAGTACGTGACCACCTCCCCTATTTCGAATTGTACGATCCTTATGTGTCAAACAACATGACCATCCGCGACCTCCTTTGCCACCGCAGTGGATTGGAAACATTCTCCGGTGACCTCATCTGGTACGGATCAGATTACTCACGAGAAGAAATTATTCGCCGAGCAAAACACTTAGTGCCAGCATATGGTTTCCGAGAGCACTTCGGTTATCAAAACATCATGTTCCTGACAGCAGGAGAGATCGTCTCAACAGTTTCAGGCATGAGTTGGGATGAATTCATCAAGACACGATTCTTCGAGCCGCTAGGCATGAGCACTAGCAACACCTCGATCGGTGAATTCAATAGAGATTCGAACGTGGCCAGTCCGCACAACGACATCAACGGCGTCAACCACGCCATCCAATGGGTCAACTGGGACAACATCGGACCAGCGGGATCAATCAACAGCTGCGTATCAGAATGCGCTCAATGGATCAAGCTGCAGCTCGGTGAAGGCACCTTAGACTCAACTGAATTTTGGAGTCCAGTGAGAACAAGAGAAATGTGGACTGTACATACTGCAAACAGCATTAGTGGTTGGTCGGCAAAAAACTACCCAACAAAAACCTTCGCGGGCTACGGATTGGGATGGGACCTCTTCAACTACCACGGCAAGAAAATCGTAAACCACGGAGGAGGTTACGACGGAATGATTTCGAAAACAGTCCTCGTTCCCGAAGAAAACTTGGGATTTATCATCGTAACAAACAACATCAACTGGATGTCAACAGCACTCATGTATCGCATACTGGACGAAATGATAGGCGGAGGTGCCGAACGTGACTGGGCAGGTGACTTTTTGGGATTCAAGCAAGACCAAGACGCCCAAACCAAGACCTCAGATGCAGCTGCAGAAGAAGCCCGAACAAAAAATACTACCCCAAGTTTGGCCCTAGAAGAATACACAGGAACATACGGCGGCGAGATCTACGGAAACTGCATTGTGCGACTAATCGGAGACCAACTAGCCTTTCAATTTGAGCACACCTCACTCTTCCGCGGCACCTTTCGCCACTGGCATTTCGACACCTTTCAACTCAACTGGGGAACTGAGATGATGCTTCCTAGCGGATCAGTCCAGTTTGTCCTAAATCCAGACGGAAAAGTAGCCGAAATGAAGATCGTTGTTCCCAACCCAGATTTCGATTTTGCAGAACTAGAATTTAAAAAGTTGGACTAGAATAAGAAATTCTTATATTTGCACCCCGAATTTGAAGACATTGGTCCTCAAAAACGGAAAAGCTGGCTTTGTAGCTTAACTGGATAGAGCACCGCACTACGGATGCGGAGGTTCGGGGTTCGAATCCCTGCAAGGTCACTAATATCCACAAAAAACCCAAGACGCAAGTCTCTGGGTTTTTTTGGCTTCTAACCGAAGCCAAGCTAGCTTGAGCAGAAAGTTAGAAGCCAAAAAAAAACCAGATGAGGCGCAGCCGAATGGGTTTTGCGGGTTCCAGTTTCGGACAACCCAGGGATCAGCGCAGCTAACCCCAAGAACCTCCAGCCCCCCCCTTCAACAAAACCAAAAAAAATTCCAGTGCCTAGCGGTCAGCGAAGCTGACCCCACAGCAAAAAACACAGCTACTGATCCATTACAACCGCAAGAAAACCAGCTGATATCGACCCACTGCAATCAACCTAACAACTAAAAAACTCGTCAGAGGCGAAGCCGAATGAGTTTTGCTCTTTCAAAATCACGCCCCTCCAAGCTCAACCTAATCAATCTCCCAAGTAATGGTCACGTTCTTCTCGGCCTTAATATCAGCCGGGTTAACATCAATCATGTTATCCAATAACTCTCCACTATAGTCTGACGTTGAATAACTCTCAGAACGAAAGATGACTTCCTCAAATGCATAAACAACCGATTGTATCAAGCCTAAGTCTATGCCCGATGCATGCGCCAAATAGCGTGCGTTCTTTTGGGCATCGGATACAGCCTTCTCTATCAAATCTCGATTGTGTTTTTCGGATTCCTTCACTCCAAAACTAACAGTGAGGTTCACTCCTGCTAGCTGATTGGATAAATCAGTGGCAATAGAATTTAAACGATCAAGGTCAAAAGGAAATTCGACCTCCATATCATGAGAGGCAGAATATCCTACGAAATCACATTCTTTCGTTTTATCGTTCCAAGTGGTCTTTCTTTCAATTCTATAATCCAAGGTTTTAACTTCATCTTTTGCCAGACCATTTTTGGAGATTATATCTTTTAACATAGAAACTTCTCTATTGAGCATCTGAATTGAGTTCCTATAGACTTGATCAACCTGTGACAGTGGCAAATTCAATATAATCGTATTGGGTTTCACTGCGATTCTACCTATTCCCGTGACCTTTACTAACCTTTCCATATCCTCGATTTTAGATTTATAAATCTTACCAAATCAGGCTCGTCATGGTTACTAAAAATCATGTTCCTACAAGTCAATTAAGCCTTTGGTAATTTTGAATTAACCCAAAGGTCTGGTTTGAGAGCGTAACCTATGTATGTTGTGGCTTCACTGAACGATATTTAATCTTGATTATGAATTACAGACTATGGATGTCCTTAAGGAACTATTGACTTTTCTTGAAATTACACTTTTAACGACACGCGCATTATACATCACTCCCCCAACCAATACTCATACCAACTCACATCCTGCCAATTTCCATCCTTAAACCCAACCCTAAGATAAGTCCCCACCAAAGTAAACCCTGCGCTCTCATGAAGCCGCACCGAAGCATCATTGGGCAAAGTAATCCCAGCAAGTAAATTATTCACCCCTTGCTCCTTCAACTCCTGAAACAACCTACCGAATAACAACCTTGCAACCCCAAGACCCCTTGCCTCCTCTCGCACATAAATACTCACCTCCTTAGTCGTATTGTACGCCTGCTTCTTTCGATGTTCTGTAGCATTCGCATATCCTACAACCTTCTCGTCGATAACAGCCACCATCCAAGCATGCTCAGGAGTATGTGCTCTAATTCGCTTGACAAACTCCGAAACTGGATACACCTCCACATCAAATGTGATCGCACCTTCACGGATAAACGGAGTATAGATCTCCCAAATAGCTCGCGCATCCTCTTCGCGAACGGGTCGAATAAGTATTTCTTTATTGGCCATTTCTAATCCTTGATTGTTCCTTTTGTTGGCTTCAAATATACTTGGATATTCCTTTTCAAGACTGCTTCTTTAATCGTAATATTGCAATGAATAAATTATACCCCATGGGACTCACCAAAACCGAGATCTTTACAGACCAACAAAATGCAGTTGCCAATATGGCAAAAGTGCTTGGTCACCCGGCGAGAATCGCCATTCTTCAGTACCTATTTCGCAGTGAAACATGTGTATGTGGCGATTTGGTGAGTGAGATCGGATTGGCCCAGCCGACGGTATCCCAACATTTGCGTGAGCTAAAAAACATGAACCTCATTCAAGGAAGTATTGAGGGAACTAAGGTGTGTTATTGCATCAATTCCAAGGCATGGGAAGGTGCTCGCGAATTGCTTTTCCTCTTCCTAAGCCAACAACCAAAAACAAGCGGCGACTGCTGCTAAGATTTCCTTATAAACCACACAACCATGTCAAAAAAGAAACTAGGATTTCTCGACAGCTACCTCACCGTTTGGATCTTTGCTGCCATGCTCATAGGGGTCGGAATCGGATATTTTGTCCCCTCTTTTCCAACTCTACTAGATTCATTCAGCGTTGGCACGACCAATGTACCTATCGCCATCGGACTCATCTTAATGATGTACCCGCCACTTGCCAAGGTTAACTACGCTTTGCTGCCCAAAGTATTCTTGAATGTCAAAGTCTTGTCGGCCTCGCTCCTGCTCAACTGGATCGTCGGACCGATTCTCATGTTCTTCCTCGCCATTTTGTTCTTGCAAGACTATCCAGAATACATGGTGGGAGTAATTCTCATTGGTTTGGCCCGTTGCATAGCCATGGTACTTGTCTGGAATGATCTTGCCGAAGGAAGCAG
>JBLHIB010000034.1:0-27453 GCA_047615865.1 Gammaproteobacteria bacterium | reverse complement strand
AACTTCCGCATAGTCTGATTGTGAATGAAGACGATGAATTGATAGTATATGGAACGACCTCATCAAATAATTATCCCATTACAGGAAATGCCTACGACCAAAGCTTTGGCGGTGGTGACTCCTTTGCTCCTTCTGGAGTTGGTGTCGACTATGTAAATGGTTCTGACATCATAGTTACCATGTTCAACGAATTTGGAAGCGACTTGGTAACAAGTACTTTTTTAGGTGGCACAGGAAATGACGGAGTCAATACTGCACCTGATCTTAAATTCAACTATGCCGATGAAGTGCGCGGTGAAGTGATGATAGACAATGAAGGAAATGTATATGTTGTCTCATGCACCTATTCAACAAACTTTCCTGTAGTCAATGGCTTTCAGGTGAGCAATGCAGGAGGGTTAGATGCCTGTATCACAAAGTTTGATCCTGAACTGGAGAATATTCTCTGGAGCTCATACATGGGAGGAATTGGAGATGATGCGGCGTACTCAATAGCGGTAGACTCCAACAACGATATATACGTGTGCGGAGGAACTGAGACTTCGATTCTGCCTATCCCCTCAACTGGCTGGCAAAATGCCTCCAACGGCGGACTAGCTGAAGGCTATATCATAAAGGTAGATGGATCAGGATCGGCAATCCAAAAAGGAACCTATGTGGGATCAACCGCCTATGATCAGGTTTACTTTGTAGAAGTAGACAACGACAATGTGGTATACGCCTATGGGCAGACTAGAGCGGCCAATAATTATTGGATTGAGAATGCTGGATATTCACAATCCAATTCTGGAATGCTGGTTATGAAGATGGATAGCGACCTTGAGAACAAAATTTGGTCTACTGTTTTTGGAACTGGAGCAGGAAAACCAAATCTCTCTCCTACAGCATTTCTTGTAGATATATGCGGAAAAGTATATATGTCTGGCTGGGGAGGAACGACCAATACAAGTTCAAACTCAAACACGGCAACGGTTGAAGGAATGGAAACTACTGATGACGCCTACCAGGCGCTCACCAATGACAGCGATTTCTACTTAATCATTCTCGAAAATGACGGCAGCGATGTTGTGTATGCTTCATTTTTCGGAGGCTTAGAAAGCAATGAGCATGTTGATGGAGGAACATCCCGCTTTAGCGAGAAAGGAGTAATCTATCAATCTGTTTGCGCGGGCTGCGGAAGCAACGATGATTTTCCAATTGTACCTTTCAATGCGGTATCACCGACTAACAACAGCACCAACTGCAACAATGGTGTTTTCAAGTTTGATTTTCAACTACCAATTACCATTGCGGAATTTTCAGCACCTAATCAGTATTGTCAAAACGCACCAGTTGGGTTCAACAACGGAAGTACTTTCGGTCAGAATTTTACTTGGGATTTTGGGGATGAGTCTTCTTCCAATGCATCCAATCCATTTCATTCCTATGAAGAACCAGGGATTTATGAAATCACACTCGTAGCAAACCATCCTGGAACCTGCAATCAAACAGATACAGTAGTGCACACGATTGAAATTATCGTTCCAACGGTCACTGATATTAGTTCCATAGAAGTTTGCGATGGTGAGCCAACATATATAGGCGTCGGATCAACCCCCGGCTACATTTATGAGTGGACACCAGGCACTTACTTATCTGAAGACAATGTTGCCGATCCAATTTTTACCGCTGGCGATGATACAGATTACGTACTGACTATAATTCATGATGGTTGCATTGATACCGTTTACCAAGATGTTGCAGTCAATACTATTTTATTGGAGCTCCCAGCAGACCTTGTCCTGTGTGAATCAGAGATTATTGACCTCGACGCAATTACCGATGGCGAGGCCATCATTTGGTCGGAATTTGAGGACTTCTCTATAGTCTTGAACGACAATGATCAAGATACAGACATAGACATCTACATCGAAGAAAATATTACGCTGTACGCCCAAGCATCGACTGGTGAGTGCTTAGTAACAGATTCGGTGACTGTGAGTTTGATTGGAACACAAACAGATATCTCTGCTGACATAGTGGCTTGCGGAGGAGATACTATTACTGTTCAAGTCATCAACCCTTCTGACCAACTGGATTACACTTGGAGTCCGAATAACCTTGTATTGACTGGCCAAGGAACTCCTTCTGTAGAGGTTATTGTCAACGAAACTACTTGGATCTATTTGGAGTCGGTCTACAACAATGAATGCACGGCACTTGACTCGGCTTTTATAAGTATCTCAGGACTTAACCCACTCAGTATCGATGCTACTGCAGATCCCAACTTAATTTCTTCTGGCGAAAGCTCGCAACTCAACGTTATTCCTTTTGGTTACGGTTATACATGGACGCCAGGAGAATTCTTGAATAATTCATCTAGCGACTCGCCCATAGCAACCCTTGAAGAGACCACAATGTTTTACGTGATCGTAAGCGACGGAGAATGTGAGCATTTGGACAGTGTTCGTGTTACAGTCGTCGATTTTGTGTGCGGACCGCCTTCAATTTACATTCCTAATGCTTTCTCTCCCAATGGAGATGATCAAAACGAAATACTATTTATCCGCGGAGAGAATTTGACAAGCGTCTATCTTACCATCTATGATCGATGGGGAGAAATGGTGTTTGAAACGAGTTCCCAAAATATCGGATGGGATGGCACTTACAAAGGAAAACCAGTGGATCCAGCGGTGTTTGTTTACTACTTGGAAGCTACTTGCGTTGGTGGAGTTGACTATTTCGACAAAGGAAATATTACGGTGATTAAGTAATGAAAAGAACTCTATCACATATCACTTGCATGCTGCTAATACTACTGCCTCTTCTCGGCAGCGCGCAGGATATCCACTTCTCTCAATTTGACGTGGCTCCAATGAACTACAACCCTGCAATGACGGGCCAGTTCAATGGTGACTTCCGTTTTATTGGAAATCAACGAACCCAGTGGAAGTCAGTCACGACTCCCTACTCCACTTTCGGCGGATCTATTGATGCTCGAAACATGAATAAAATCAGCGGACTGGGCACTGGTTTGTCCATCTACCAGGACAAAGCTGGTGATTCCCGTCTGAGCACTCTTCAAGTCAATGCTGCAGCCTCTTGGTTGATACCTGTTTCTACCGACTCCTTGCATACGGTCTCTTTTGGGGCTCAACTTGGTTTTACGCACAAAAAGATCGACTATTCGCAGTTGCGCTATGACAACCAGTGGAATGGATTGGCATTTGATCCTAGCATTGATCCAAACGAACCAAACAACCGGGATTCCAGAACTTACCTAAACTTCAATGTTGGCGGAGGTTATTATTGGAAACCGAAAAAGCGAACTGAAATCTATGCAGGTTTTGGTATGTTTAACTTGAACACTCCGAAGCAGAGCTTCTACAACGAGCCAAGTGTTCGTCTGAATATGAGATTCAACCTCCACGCCAATGCTGCTTTTCCTATCAGTCAGGAAATTGACCTCCTACCTTCTGTTTTGTTTCAAAAACAAGGAAAGTTCAAGGAATTGATTATTGGTGCCGCTGGTCGTTACATCATAAACGACAAAGGCGGACTTTACCGTACTGTTTTTGTGGGGATGTATATGCGTACTTCTGATGCTGGTTATCTTATGGCTGGCGTGGATTACGACAACTGGAGAGCAGCTGTTAGTTATGATATTAACGTGAGTAATTTGCGACCTGCAAGTAATGCTAGAGGTGGTTTAGAGCTTAGTTTGATCTACATAATACGCAAGCTTCGAATGCCCGAAATTCAAGATCGCATTTGTCCTGAGTATATCTAGAGACATTGTCTTATTTTTGCCGAAAATTCTACGTTAATGAATAACACGGATAGGTCCCTTCTCATTGCAACATATATAATTCTGATTGTTTACAATCTAATTTTTGCTTTAGGCATATGGTTTCCTGGACTCCCCGTCCTTGGCGCTTGTTTTGAATTAATGAGCAAACACCAAGGTACGCTCACTTTTCTCGAACTACTTGGGGCGCTGACCATCTTTGTTGAAATGGTGTTGAATTTCGATGCTCATAAAGGTGCGATGAAAAACCTGAAGCTTATCGGTGTCGTGGCGCTTGCATTTGCGTTTATCGCTAAGCTTTTTTTGAATTATATGGATTCAGCCTTGCTTCAATAAAGAGTTTCTAATCTTCGTGGTAATAAAAGTCTTCCTCATCCATAGGTCTGGCCTTCTTAAACACCTTGTACATTTCAAATCGATTCTTCACGAAAATGATGAAATCGTACTGAGAAGTTGATTTTAGGAAGGTATCGTCGACGCCAATGAAATCGATAAAATCGTCAAACTCTTCAGTCGAAAGGTCAATGATTTCATAATCCACGTATTTCACAAATAGCTCTTTGAGCAGATCCCTTCGCCGATCTTCATTCTCCAATTCATAAGCCAAACGTTTGGACTGTTCGCGCTTACTAAACATTTCATAGAGAAACGTAATTGGACTTGACAAAACATCAATACCACTCACACGGTAGTCCTTCTCTTCAAATCCCAAACTGCGAATATCATTCTGGATTTCATCCAAATCTCGCGGTGCAACAATTACAGCAGCTCCTATTCTTAAAGTGATCGGATGAAGTTGTATCTCTAGTTTGTAAATGGGTTTATAGGCTGAATCGGCGTAGCAAACCTTGACGGAAGAATAGCCAATGGATCCCAAAACGACGGTATCGGTTTTCTCAATTTCAAACGAAAAAGTTCCATCAGTATTTCCAAAGAATCCGGTATAGGTGCGCTCGTTGATAACAAGCAAGTCACTTTTGTACAGTCCAGTCTCGTCAAAAGCTCGGCCTTCGACTTTGATCATTGTGACAAGAGAGTCTTGATCTTGAGCGACTAGACTTAAACTGGAAAATATGATGAGGCTCAAGGCGCCCAATGTTGTGAACTTCATAAGAGAAACAATTGCGAATCAATGATAGGACGCACAGCAGAGTAAAAAATCACGTCAATTGTACTTTTTTATGAAATTATTGCCCTTTTCGATGATACCAAGACTCTACTTTCCGATAATCTCCTAGATCCTCACCCTCTATATATGAGCGCATTTCAATTTGTGATTCGAGCACATAAGCAATGCGCTGCGGGTATTTATATTTCAGATTTTCGAAGATGAGCATGTTTGGTACTTTTGAGTCAAGCGTAAAGACCACTGCATATTCATCAATTTGGCCAGGAATCCGCGCTAAATACCTTAGGGTATCATCCACCACTTTAATTTCAAGGCTTTCAATGAAGGTTGTGTCATTATTCATGAGCACAAACCCTTTTCCTCGAAGGTGCTTTTCCCCTACCCATTGCCATTCTTCACGTTTCTGGCTAGTATTGGAAATATCCTCCCAAATCCCTACCAGCAAACGCAAGTCGAATTCTTCTACCGGTCGCGGAGGATCACTTTGGCAACCCAAAATCCCCACGCTAAAGAGGGCAAACAGCTGTATTTTGAACAAAAATTTCACTCGGGTTAAAAGTAGTAATGTTTTGGACGCCAAAAAGGACTTTAAATCTTGAATAACTAACAGTCTGTTGAACCTTGTTTCGAGACCTAGATGGTTTAAGCCAGTCTGCGAATCGAATTTTGTTGGCTAATTCTGAAATATCCAGAATATGCTCACGTTTAACATGAACACCCTAACACTCTCACTTTCAACACATAGAATGATTTAACTTGACCATTTTGACTCGAACAATAACCATAACGTGTTTCCTTGTTGTTCTTTGTACGAACGTGTCATTTTCATCTGTAGAGGTTGAAAGACATCTGGGATTTAACCTTATGCCAACTTGGCCCGGTGCTTTGGTCACTTATGCCGAGATAACGATCTACAAAGGAGATATCATTGACTTCAAAAGTATCAGTGAGCTTGAATTCATTGTGATCTCGCTTGGTAAAATGAAATCTGCCGCAAATCCAAACCAATCTGATTTCCTCCAACTTTACGACATTCCTCATTGCGAGGTTGAATACATCGACGATCTATACGTTCATCAAATAAGGTGCAATACAATTCAAAGTTTGTGGAAGCTGCGCTATAGATTTCCTCCTGGAGCCCCTTCAACAAAAGCCAGTATTGAAACAGGTTCTATAGGCGGTGGTTGGACTCTAGGCACAAATGGAGCCAATGCTCCATCTCCTCGCCAAAGAGAGATTTTGAAAACATTCGGAATGAAGACTTTGGCTGATTTCGTTTGGGGAGGCAGGTGTTACAGACTAGTCAAAGCGACGACAGAACCCTCTTGGTTATCTTCCTACCGACAATAATATCTTCTACGCTATATTTGCGTCGTGTCCCATGATCCGAGCAAACATATCTCCCGCATAAAAGCAGCAAGAAAGCAGATTGATTTTGATCATTTGTACCAAGGTATTATCCAGGGACAAATTCAAGCACTCAGTCGCGCTATTACTCTAGCCGAGAGCGACCTACTAGATGATCGCAAACTATCTCTTTCACTTATTGATAAACTACTCCCTAAAACGGGCAATTCGATTCGAATTGGTTTGACTGGAGTGCCCGGTGTGGGAAAAAGCACATTCGTTGAATCACTTGGGCTATGGCTTTTGGATCGTGGACATCGAGTTGCCGTATTGGCTGTTGACCCTTCGAGTTCGCGGACAGGTGGAAGCATTCTGGGCGACAAAACAAGAATGGAGGAATTATCGAAGGAAAAAAGGGCGTTTATACGGCCTTCTCCAGCAGGGAAAGATTTAGGTGGAGTAACAAAGCATACCAGAGAAGCCATTCTCTTGTGCGAGGCTGCTGGATTTGATATTATTCTAGTCGAAACTGTTGGCGTAGGTCAATCCGAAGCAGAAGTTCGCAGCATGGTTGACTTCTTTCTATTGCTTGCTTTGCCTGGAGCGGGTGATGAACTCCAAGGAATTAAGCGAGGAATCATGGAAATGGCACACGGAATTGTGGTTAACAAAGCCGACGGTGATAATCTTCCAAAAGCAAGAATTGCAAAAGCTGAGCTGATAGCAGCTACTCATTTATACCCTGCTCTCCATGGTAAATGGAGTGTTCCAATTTCAATGTGCAGTGCAATAGAACGTTCTGGAATAGAAGACGTTTGGAAAATGGTCAACGACTATGCGGATTTGCTGAAAGAATTGGATATTTCAGAATCTACTCGCAAAAACCAAGACGAAGAATGGGTGCGTAAAACAATGGCCAACACCCTGGATGCTTGGCTGCGTTCATCTCCTAAAATGTCGGTTTTTCTGGAAGACATATTCGATCAAATGAAGTCGGGCCGATGTTCATCGGTTAGCGCTCTAGCTCAGGCGGAAGCTTTCCTTGAAATGCAATTTTTAAGTTAGCCTTTACTTGCCTGATTCCGGTAATTCTTTATATTACAGATCGTTACCAAAACTACCATGGCAAAACTTCTTTCAACTCTTATTTTAGCATGCTTATGCTCCATTGCTATGTGGTCTACCCATCTCGTTGGTGGAACGATATCTTATGAATATATAGGAAATGATCAGTACGAGATCACGTTGAAAATTTATCGTGATTGCGGCCCTGACAACACCAATGGCACCGAATTTGACGCAACCGCTTTTCTGGGGATTTATGCACAGGGCAACTTGGTGTTAAATCCAGGAATGTCGAATCTTTCCATTACTACTTTGCCCAATGATCCAGGAATCCCCTGTCTGTCTATCCCTAGCACTGTTTGCATCGAAGAAGGAGTATACAGCACAATCGAAACACTTCCTCCAATTGAAGGGGGATATGATATTGTTTATCAGAGATGTTGTCGGACACCGGCAATTATAAATTTGTTCATCCCACAAGATACTGGTAACACATATTTGGCTCACGTTCCGGGCTCCGATGAATTGGATGGCGACAACAGCAGCCCACATTTTGACACGTTACCTCCATCATTCATTTGCATGGATATTCTTTTGTCATTGGATCACAGTGCAAATGAAAGCGACGGTGATTCTCTAGTCTACGGTCTTTGCAATCCTTTCCATGGCGCCTCTCCTGATATCCCAAACCCATCTTTACCTGATCCTCCGCCCTATGTCAACGTGATTTGGGAAACAGGATACAATTGGGATGATCCCATTACATCCAACACGCCATTTGCAATCAACTCAGAAACTGGTTTACTCACCGGAACACCCACTGCACCGGGTAAGTATGCCCTCGGAATTTGTGTGACTGAATATAGAAACGACACCCTGATCTCGACAATCATTCGGGATCTTGTTTTCAATATAGGTACCTGCCAACCTGATATCCTTGCTTTGTATTCTTCTCCAAGCGAACCTTGTGTTGGTTTGGAAATTGACTTTTTCAACAATTCATTCAATTCGACTGATTACGACTGGGATTTTGGTGTTCCCGGAACCCTGAGTGACACATCCACAGCTCCGAACCCGACCTTTGTCTTTCCCGAGACCGGATTTTACGATGTGACCTTAATAGCCATGCCTGGGACACCATGCACTGATTCTCTCACACTAACAGTGCCAGTATTCTACCCAATTACGGCCAATTTTGACGCTCCTCCTTTAGTTTGCGGAAATGGCGGAATGACGGGCACTTTTTTGGGTGGTGGTGATTTTTCCAACAATGCAACCTACCAATGGACATTTGGCGGTATGACAAACCCAGAATCTTCAGATGTCCTTTCACCTGGTATAGTCACCTATTTTGAGTCTGGCACTTTTGACTGCTCTTTTTATGTTGAAGATGGCGCCTGCTGGGCCGAGCATATTGATCAAATCATTATAGATCCATTCCCAATATCGGAAATCGAACCACAAACTATATTCTGCGAAGGGACGACTATCTCCTTTGAGAACAACAGCCTCAATTCACAGAATTATTTGTGGGATTTTGGCCAAGGATCGACCGGCGATACAAGTACTGAAATGAATCCAATATTTACCTACTCCGATTTTGGCACCTACGTTGTAACATTGATTGTTGAGCCTGGTCAGGCATGTGCAGATACGAGTCAAGTTACAGTGGAGATTCTTTCTCCCAATCCTATTAATTTGTCCTACAACTATTTGCCTAATTCCCCTTGCGACAGTGTGAACGCTCTTTTTGTCGAATTCACAGGTTCAGGAGTATCAGACATACTTTGGGAACTTGGAGATGGCACTTCGTCTACAGAACAAGGAGTTCTTCATTATTACAATGAGGAAGGATATTACGAAATAACCCTTACTGCCTTTCAACAACTCTGTAATCTCCAGGAGTCAGAGACTTTTGAGGTGTATTTTCAAACTCAGGCTATCGCGGCACCCATCATAATGCCGAATGTCTTCAGTCCAAATAACGATGGTGTTAACGAAAGTTTCAGACCATTTTTCAAAGGAGAAAAGGAACTCGATTTACTTCCAGCTGACCGTGAGGTATTTGATTATCTCACAGAAAGTCACATGCTTATTTACGATAGGTGGGGTGTATTAATCTATGATTCTGTAGATCAATCGGCTACGTGGGATGGTACAAAAGATGGACAGGACATGTTGGAAGGGACCTATTACTATATTGTTGAAATTCTACCTACTTGTAGTGAACAAAAACAAGTGCTTACAGGCCACTTTTCAGTTTTAAGAAAATGATATTGCGCTCCAATACAACCAATAGAATTAAACTTGCATCTAATCAAGGGTAAGTCAACATTGCAAGGAAAATTGCCACTTAAGAATGAAACGATTATTAACTATAGCGAGTTTTCTCTTCTTCGCCATTAGCGCAGTTGCGTCGCATATTGTTGGAGGAGTTATTCATTACGAATGTCTTGGCAATGGTGAATATGCAGTTACGCTTAAAGTTTACCGCGACTGTTCAGGGTCGGCATTTGACAATACTGCCCATGTCGGAATTTACGAAGGCTCAACGTTTATTGCCTCTATTGATATGCCCTTATCGGATGCCATTGTCACTGCGTTACCTGCTGACACAGGTGATCCTTGCCTCGAACCGCCAGATGTGTGCGTTGAAGAATCAATATACACAGGAACGATAATCCTTGATGAATCATCCATTGGATACACACTTGTCTATCAGCGTTGTTGCCGAAACACCTCCATTATCAATGTCCCCGCTGGTGGAGACAATTTAGGATCATCATTTATCGCTGAAATCCCACCTATTGAGCTGGCTGTGTGCAATAGCAACCCCGACTTTATAGAATTTCCTCCAATTGTTATTTGTCTAAACGAGCAGTTTGTATTCGATCATTCTGCAATCGATATCGATGGAGATTCACTGGTATATGAATTTTGCAATCCATTGGATGGAGGGAATCCCGGTCAAGAAATGGATCCGCCAACTGCTCCTCCCTATGTGTTGGTCGCATGGAACGCTGGATACAGTCTAGACTATCCTATCGACGCCTTTCCCGAATTTGCCATAAACAGCGAAACAGGATTGCTCACAGGAACACCTAGCCAATTGGGACAGTATGTAATGGGGATCTGTGTGAAAGAGTACCGAGATGGCCTGCTTATCTCCAATACCAATAGAGATTTTCAATTCAACATAGCTGCATGCACTCAAAACATTTCGGCAAGCATAGAAGATGAAGAGCCTTGTCAAGGACTTACTTACACGTTTGAAAACAATTCCAATGGTGAATTCTTCTTTTGGGATTTTGGTGTTGAACTACTTGAATCTGACACATCAATTGCTTTTGAACCCGAATACACTTTTCCCGACACAGGAAACTACCTCGTAACCCTGATAGTTAACCCAGGCTTTTCGTGTGCAGATACAACTACCATATTAGTTGGCGCCTACACACCCATTGAAACCGCCATGCAGATTCAGGATTTCTATTGTGAGAATGGTAGCAGATTTTGGGACTTCACAGGTTTCGGTAACTATTCCAATGGTGCTGAATTCTCATGGGATTTTGGCGCTGTTGCCAATCCTAACTCTTCAACAGAGTTTGACCCTGGCATAGTATCGTACAGCGTCGCAGGCAATTATGAGGTTATATTCACAGTAACAGATCATGGTTGTGAAGCTTCAACAAGTCAATTCATCCTGGTTGACCCCATGCCTCAAGCTGATATTCAAAGTCAGTCGGTTTTCTGTGAAGGTCTAGAGATCGACTTTGCCAATTTAAGCCAGTTTTCTGAACTGTATTTATGGAACTTTGGGGAAGATGGAAATACCGACTTTTCTGTCGAAGAGAATCCTACATGGACCTACTCAGAATATGGTGACTATTTAGTCACCCTCACTGCCGACCCGCTTACAGAATGTTTCGATATAGACACAATACTGGTGAGTATTTTACCAACCGATCCAATAATTTTTAACTTCTACGTCAACAGCCCTAGTCCATGCGATAGTGTGCTAGAAGTATCTCTGGATTTTAGTGGGACTGGTGCCGACAATGTTATTTGGGACATGGGTGACGGCACCGTGCTTTCTGGAAGCAGCACCGCATATATCTATGACATTCCCGGAGATTACACAATCAATATTACTGCGCAAAACAATCTATGCAACTATTCGGAGACCGAACAGGTCATCATTGTCTATGACCTTACTATCATAGATCGTCCGATATCAATGCCCAACGTGTTCTCTCCAAATTTTGATGGAGTCAATGACATTTTTAGAATATTCTATGCCGGTGAATACAACATCCCAGATCTCTATCCTACTAGCCGAGATATTTTCGACTATGTAGATGATTACGAGCTTAAAATCTACGACAGATGGGGTGTGTTATTGTTCAGTTCAGATGAGAACTACATCGGTTGGGATGGAACTGCCAATGGAAATCCAATGCCAGAAGGGACTTACTACTACATTGCCCAATGGAGGCGCATTTGTCTCGATAGCTTCACAACGAAGAAGTCTGGTCATTTTTCAATACTGAGGTAGGACAGATCCTTCCTCTTCTAATGAAGTCCAAACTTGCTTACTGCTCAATAAACTCCTGTAACTCTCCCTTGTCGACGGCAAATTGCTCGCCAGACTCCATGTTCTTAATTGCTATAACACCCGTTTCCATTTCTCGACTGCCAATCAGAGCGACAAAGGGAATGTTGTTACTATGCGCATAAGTCATCTGCTTTTTCATCTTCGCACCCGTTGGATATAGCTCACACGCAACTCCTGCCCTTCTCAAGTCAGTTGCCAGCTTCAAGCAATACGCCGACTCATCTTCACCAAAATTGACAAACATCAACTTAGTCAAAGAATTCGTTGCTTCAGGAAACAATTCCAATTCGTTCATGACATCGTAAATCCTGTCTGCCCCAAAAGAAATACCTACTCCTGAAACACCATTCAATCCGAAAACTCCAGTTAAATCATCATAACGGCCTCCACCACAAATACTACCTATCTGAACACGATTGGTCACAACCTCGAATATCGCCCCCGTATAATAGTTCAAGCCACGAGCCAAGGTCACGTCAAATTTGAGTTTGGCACCGCGAAGTCCAAGTCGTTCGATAGAGTCAAAGACAAACTTCAACTCCTCTATTCCTTTTGCACCAGACACATTTCCTTGTAATATCTTCTCAAGTTCAATCACACTATCCTCGAAACTGCCTGATATACCAAACAGTGGCTTGAGGATTTGAATAGCTTCATCACTGATTCCTCTATCCACTAATTCTTTGACAACTCCCTCTTCCCCGATCTTATCCAGTTTATCCATGGCAACAGTAAAGTCCACGAGTTGATCTTCAATTTTGGCGGCCTGGGCCAGTCCAAATAAGATCTTTCTGTTGTTGATGCGAATTTCAAAATCAGGAATTTGCAAGTTGGTTAGTATCTCGTCAAACAACTGAACAAGTTCCACTTCACAAACCAATCCATCGGTGCCCACAATATCTGCATCGCACTGAAAGAACTCTTGGTATCGGCCTTTTCCCGGACGATCTCCTCTCCAAACAGGTTGGATTTGATACCGTCTAAATGGAAAAGTAATTTCATTCTGATTCATCACCACAAACCGGGCAAAAGGCACAGTCAGATCATAACGAAGCGCTTTTTTTGAAATGGAAAAAGACAGCTTTTTAGAGTCCAAGTCCTCCAACGCCGACTTATCTGCTTTATTCAGAAAATCACCATTGTTCAACAACTTGAAAATCAATTGATCGCCTTCATCTCCATATTTACCGGTAAGGGTTGAAAGATTCTCCATGGCAGGAGTTTCGATAGGCATAAAGCCAAAAGTCTCGAACGAACGACGAATAGTATTGAAAATGTAATTCCTTCGAATCATTACACGTGGTCCGAAATCACGTGTTCCTTTTGGTATAGATGGCTTGCTCATTGACAATTAAAATTTCCGTCGGTTAAAACGACTGCGATCACGAATACTATTTTGTTGTTCCCCTTTTTGCTTGGAAAGAACTCCTCCCACTGCAAACACCACCAGTGCGCAGCCAATAATTACTTTGAGAATAAGTGCTAAATCAGGTTCAATTGTCATCTTTCATGCGTTGTTTGTATCGAAAAAAAATCATCACGACTAGAATCGCCATCATTACCCATACATAATTTAATAAAAAGGCTCTATACTACAAAAGTATCCATTCTCCTGTAGCACTCCCAATACTTCTCAGTGAATTAATCCGCTTTGCTGCATGTTCATCAACAACCCAAGTGAAAACTATAGGGACCAATGCGATGCCATGTGCGCGATTCAAACTATTTTTGACACTATGCCAAGCTACACTGTCAATCGACAAGCAATTATACCCGGACACAATGGTGGAATCTACGCACTAGCTTATGGACCTGCTGAAAATCAAGTCTTTACAGCGGGAGCCGATCGATTTGTCGCTTTGTGGAATATCGCATCTCTGAAACAAGAAGCATTTGCTGTCAAGCTGGACGCGGCGCCTTATTCAATGAAATATCTCCCTAATGAACAATTGCTTTGCATCGGAAATGCGGAAGGGAGTTTGCATGTGGTTGATCTCAATACACGACAAGAATCTAAATTGATTGAGTTTCACAAAAAAGGCCTTTATGGACTAGAATACCTTGAAGATCAGAAACTACTGGTAAGCATTGGCGGCGAAGGAAATATTGGTCTTTGGTCGGTGCCTGAATTCTCCTTAAAATTACAAATCCCCATTGGTGAGTACCGTTTAAGAGGATTAGCGATAAACGCAAATGGATCACTACTTGCCATTGGTGGATCAAACGGAGTTCTGAGAATCTTCGAGACTGAATTCTTCAACGAGATCCATACCATCCAAGCCCATGAAGGGACAATTAACAGTATTGCCTTCCATCCTACCAAACCAGTGGTAGTGTCTGGAGGAAAGGACGCCAGACTGAGATTCTGGAATAGCGACACTGGAATAAAAGAGCACGAGATAGAAGCGCATAATTTTGCCATTTATGATCTAAAATTCAGCCCTGACGGGCAAATGGCCGCAAGTGCTAGCTTTGATAAAACTGCGAAAATATGGGACGCTACTACTTTCGACCTTATTGCACGAATCGAAGCCCCAGAAACCAAATATCGCCGTTCAATGAATTGCGTCAAGTGGATTACGAATGAATTGGTAGCATTGGCTGGAGATGATAAACTAGTTAGCCTTTGGCAAATAAAACAAGATGACTGAACGAATTGAATTGCTGCGCCAAATGATGATAGAGGATCCCAAAGATCCATTTTTGCCATATGCCTTGGCCTTAGAACACATGGGTACACAGAATTTTGTGGATGCCACTGCTGCTCTTGGTGTTTTGATTGAAAAGCACCCAAAATACCTGCCCACTTACTATCAGTTGGGCAAATGTTTCGAAGAACAGGATATGATCGACGAGGCAATAGAAATTTTGAAGAAAGGAGAGGTTTTGGCCAACGACCAAAAAGATCAAAAGGCACTAGGTGAAATTAGAGAAGCTATTTGGTTTTTGGCCGACGATTAACTAGTCAGTGACATTCAGTTCTAGCCTATGAACTGAACCGAATCCATCTAGGTTTATTGATTCAAACTCCAAAAAAAGAGGACTACTAGACACTAAAGGGATAACATACTCAATTGAGCTTAATTCGAACTCAACCAAACCATTATGAACAAGCGTCGTGCTTGATAATTGGCCGCCTGTCGCATTTAACATTCTTACAGATGTCATATCCAATCCAGCGCTATCATAAATGACACCTACTATTTTCAGAGCTTGTCTTGGAGCTACAATCCATTCACCATCGACTAAAGCAGGAAATTGATTTATCACCTCAAATTGTGGGGCATTTTGGTTGATCACTTCTATTTGAGCTGAAGCCGTCTCGCCAAGTCTTCCACTGCCATCTAGCACAGTCGCCTCAATTCCCCACCAACCTTGAATGGTGTCGCTAAGAGTTATATTCACTCTCTTTTCAGCACTCCTCCCCTCAAGCTTGCTAATTTCCACACCAGTCCAATCACTAAAGAATCCGGATTCAGAGATATAACCAGCGCCTTCACTATATGTGCCATCGCCAGTGAGTTCAATTTTTACTTGATTAAGTAATTCATTGTCTTCCATTTGAACATGCACAACCAGAGATTCCCCAGCTTCAAAAGACGTTACTGGCTCACCTTCATTGTTTTCAATTCCTAGAATTACCACTGTAGGGTCTTCCTTGTCCTGTTTATTGCACGCAGAAAACGCAACAACAATCAGGGCGATCAATGTTACTTTGAGAGAAGTCACACTATTTTTAGGAGATTCTAAAATGTCTTTCAATTTTAAACAAATGTACTGATATCAGCTTGATGATAACGTGTGAGAATGTTTTTAAGTGTGTTATCAGGAAGGTGTGTATAAATCCATATTTTCGAGGAAACGGAATCGATACTGATCCCTTTTTCTGAACCTTATGAAAAGAAGAAATTTTCTCAAGAACGGACTCATTGCAGGAACAGCACTAGCTGCGCTTCCTTCATGGACTACCTTGCCTTCACTGAATTCCAAAATTCGAGTTGGCGTAATTGGCGTGGGAATGCGCGGACGTGGCTTAATGGGTTTGTTATTGGATAGACCAGATGTAGAGGTTGTTGCAGTTTCAGATGTTGCGCAAGATTCGATTGATCTGACTAAGAAGATTTTTATTGAGCGCAAACTGGAAGAGCCAACCTACTTTCTCGGAAATGAAGACAAATGGAAAGAGTTGGTCGCTATGAATAATATAGACGCCATAGTGATTGCAACTCCTTGGAGGTTCCATGCTCCCATGGCCATGGCAGCTATGGAAAGCGGAAAATATGCCGGAGTTGAAGTGCCTGCAGCTTTGACAGTTGACGATTGTTTCAAACTAGTAGAGACTTCAGAAAGAACTGGCATGCCTTGTATGATGCTGGAGAATGTTTGTTATCGACGGGATATTATGGCTGTTTTGTCCATGGTTCGCAAAGGTATGTTCGGTGAACTTGTTCATATGGAAGGTGGTTATCAGCACGATCTGAGGCATGTGAAATTCAACGATGGAAAAGGCCCTTACGACGAGGGGCTGGAGTTTGGGGTTACTGGATACTCTGAAGCCAAATGGCGAACCGGTCACGCATTAAAACGCAATGGTGATTTCTATCCGACGCATGGCATTGGACCGATAGCCCAAATGCTGAATATCAACAAGGGCAACAAATTCCTATCAATCTCATCGTTCGCTTCAAAAAGTCGTGGTTTAGACGCCTATGTTGAGAAGGTAGGTGGTAAGGAACATCCGCACACTGATCTCGACTGGAAACAAGGTGATGTTACGACCTCTGTCCTGACCACTTCGAACGGGGAAACAATCACTTTACAGCATGATACCAATCTTCCTCGTCCATACTCTCTCGGGTTCAGAGTTCAAGGAACCAAAGGCCTTTGGATGGACTTGAATAAGAGTCTGCATATCGAGGGCTTAAGCCCTGAACATCGATGGGAAGATGCGAAAGCATATCTAGATAAAAACGACCATCCTCTTTGGAGAAATTGGGAGAAAAACGCTGCTGGGGCGGGCCATGGCGGTATGGACTTCTTTGTCCTTCATGGCTTTATAGAAGCTTGTAAAAGAAAAATACAAACTCCAATTGATGTATACGATAGCGCTGCTTGGAGTGCAATAGTGGAGTTATCAGAGCAATCTGTTACGCAAGGAGGAGCGCCTATCCCCTTTCCCGATTTCACTGGTGGTGAATGGGTTTATCGCAAAAACACCTTTGCAACCAATGGTGAGTTTTAAGCTAAAGTGAATTGTTGTGTGACTAAACGTACTCAGCAAAGCCTATGGAAGAAGTACATTTGATCTCAAATTGACACTAATGCTAGACATCATTGCCAAAGCGTATACGGAATATGGTTCTTATTTATGGGGTCAGATCACTCTGATGAATGACGGGGGGCTGTGGCGCAATTATTTCTGGCTGCTGGTCCTCATATCCATTTTCTTTTTTAGTCTAGAGCTAGCTAAACCATGGAGAGTTAATCAACCCAAGTTTCGAAAAGACTTTTGGTTGGATTTCTTTTACATGTTTTTCAACTTCTTCTTTTTCTCCCTCATTATCTACAATGCGTCAAGTGAAGTGGTCGTAAATCTTTTCAATAAAGGCATTTCAGGACTAACCGGTGTTAATTTACAGTCATTGAATCCCATGAATTCTTGGCCTCTTTGGGCCATCCTAGCTATTGGTTTTTTAGTACGCGATTTTGTGCAATGGTGGGTACACCGATTGCTGCACAAAGTGCCTCGCCTCTGGGAATTCCACAAAGTGCATCACAGTGTTGAAGAAATGGGGTTTGCGGCACATCTTAGGTACCACTGGATGGAAACATTGGTTTATCGTACCCTCGAATATATTCCTCTGGCACTGATTGGAATTGGTCTGCATGACTTCTTTCTAATTCACATATTCACTTTAGCTTGGGGTCATTACAACCATGCCAATTTCAGTGTTTCGTCACGACTTACTGGTGGATTGGTTTTAAGTTTGATCACATTATTCGTTGTCACGACAGAGCATAGCCTCAGTGTTCCGGTGATTTTAGGAATCACTGCAGCTGGATTTTTGGTAGGAGCGATTGCACTGGGGCCTTTGATGAAGAAGATCTTTAATAGTCCAGAAATGCACATTTGGCATCACGCCTATGACTTGCCCAAAAGCCATCCCAATGGTATCAATTTTGGTCTTACTCTTGCTATTTGGGATTATATATTTGGGACAGCTGTAGTACCCAATGACGGTCGAGATATCAAACTTGGTTTTCAAGGCATTGACAAATTCCCGCGTACATTCCTTCAGCAGATGACCTTTGGGTTCTTTAAGCGAAAGAAGTAAATCGACAAGTCCGTCATCCTTCTTGCCTAATAACAGTCTCTTTTATAGCTTGTTTGATTAAAGAATCATGTATCGGGACAACGATTGCTTCATCAAGTCTTGTTTAAGGAACGACTCGCGAGTAATTTACGCTACTCCTGAATCTGTGATCTTTGGAGTAAAAGAATATGCTCGTTCATTGAATCAGGTCATTGCTCGCAAAGGCATTGTTACAAAGTACTTCTATGCAATCAGCAAGATTGATCCATGAAGAAAAGAAGTGCATTTTAGGAACGCTAAGCCAGAAGATAACCAATGTGTGCTCGCGGAAAATGACGGCAAACAAAAAAGAGTCGAAGGAGATTCTGAGTAGGTGGTTCCGTATGACATACTTCACTTGGCTCCGACGCAATCTTGTCCCGATTTCGTTAAGAAATCTCCATTTTCTGTTCAAGAAGGCCGCGGAAAAGGCTGGTTGGAAGTAGATAAGTTTACGATGCAGCAGCCATAAGAAATCAAGCACCAGTTTTAGTAGACAACATTCTCACGATGATGAAGTCCAATATTCTTGTAACCCAAAAACATTCAGGCTATTCGTGCTGTCCTTTCGTGACTGGATATGGTAAAATGGTCCTGGCAGAATTCAAATATGACAACGTGAGAGACTCTGATCCTTTCTTGTCAAAATTTGTGGACACAACCAAAGAATCTTGGATGATGTTGATTTTGAAAAAGTATGGACTTCATTATCTATACTGGAATAAAATGATGAGGGGAAAGATGTAGTCAGAAATCATCTTTGTCAATAAACCACTCGGCTTAATTCGACGTTTTTTTACGCTCTAAGATCCGCATCCAATCCACAATATCAGGCCTTAACACTCTTTAACTGGACCAGTGTACCAGTCAATTGTTTTCGGCGTTAGTTTTGATGTATAGAACCCGCAAAACAGATGAAAAAGATGAAAGTACAAGGTGCAATTGGATTATTCTTAATGGCCGTTTTTGGCGGAGTTACTGCAGTGGCCTCTTACGTCTATATCACTGGAGGTGAAAATCAAATTCAGATAATTGAAAGAACTGTCGTGACTCAACCTGCCGAGCTGACCAGCATGTATTCTGCTCCTTCAACAGGATTGGATTTTACCATGGCGGCGGAAAAGACGATTCATGCGGTCGTTCATGTCAAAACTCAATCCTCTATGGAAGGAGTTGAAAACCCTTGGTTTGAGCTATTTGGATATGAGATGGAAGAACAAGTTCAACACGGCTCTGGATCTGGAGTGATTATTTCCCCTAATGGATATATAGTCACCAACAATCATGTTGTGGCCGGCGCGCAGGCAATTGAGATAAGCTTGAATAACAACAAGACGTATACTGCCAAAGTTATAGGTACCGATCCATCTACAGATATTGCTTTGCTTAAAATTGAGGCCGAAAACCTTCCGACGGTGTCTTTCGGAAACTCAGATGAAGTTAAAATTGGAGAATGGGTTCTTGCCGTTGGAAATCCTTTTGATCTCACTTCTACTGTAACAGCTGGTATTGTGAGCGCCAAAGCTCGAAACATCAACATCCTACAATCGGACGATTTAAGAGGCATATTTCCTATAGAGTCATTTATTCAAACTGACGCGGCTGTAAACCCAGGAAACAGCGGAGGAGCATTGGTCAATACAAAAGGTGAATTGATCGGCATCAATACGGCAATTGCTTCTCGAACGGGCTCTTATTCGGGTTATTCATTTGCCGTTCCTGTGACGATTGTGGAGAAAGTCACCAAAGATCTCATGGAGTTTGGGCATGTACAACGTGCTTTTATTGGGGTCCGAATTGCTGAAATGACCGAAGAGCTTGCTGAAAACGTCGGACTTGAGCATTTACAGGGCGTTTACGTGAGTAATCTAGTAGAAAATGGAGCCGCACAAGAAGCCGGTATCGAACCAGGTGATGTCATTTTGAAAGTTGCCAATAAAGGAGTTACATCTGTGCCTGAATTGCAAGAGCAAGTGAGTCGCTTCCGACCTGGCGACCATGTTGCTATTCAAATTTGGAGAGATGGTGCTCTCAGAAACCTAGACATGCAATTACGCAATCAAGCGGGGTTTGCAGAATTGGAAGACTTTTCGACAAAGGAGATGACTGCCTTGCTAGGAGCAAAATTTGAAAGTATTACAGAGAGACAAAAAACGGACCTTCAAATTCCGGGCGGTGCAAAGATCAGTGCCCTAGGGAGCGGAAAGCTCAGCCAGAGCGGAGTAAAAGAAAGTTTCATAATCACCAAAATCGATGGCCAGAAGGTCTATGACCCCAAAGATCTCGAAGAATTGATGAAGAACAAGGCTGGGGGTGTATTGATTGAAGGAGTCTACCCCAACGGCTCAAAAGCATATTACGGTTTCGGGATATAAACAATTCTGAACAAGCAAAAAGTAAGACCGGTTTCTAAATCAAGAGACCGGTCTTTTTTTTGTCAAACACGGCTATCGCTTCTATAATTCGTTATATATATTTTATGAAATACCTGAGCATTTTCACCTTGCTTTTTACTTATTTCCACCGCTCAGCCTGAATCGGAGACCATCGCTATTCCGATGAGTGACGGAGAATTTCTTGCGGCTGATGTTTATCTGCCTGATGCCGAAGGCACCTACCCCATCATACTCATACAAACACCGTTATAAATCCACTCGTTGCTCACAACAATTTATACATCGGTCCGGGAATGGACTCTTATGTGATTCTACCATTGACCTCTTCCTTGCGTCTACCTCAGAAAGAGACCTTCAAAAAGAGATTTAAATTTATCCAAATCCAACTTCTGAAATTTTGAATGTAAATGGGATTCGATCGAAGACTCCTTATGCTATTCTAAACCTCGATGGAAGAATTTGCATCTCGGGCGAATTGGACGTTCAAGGAAACATAGCATTGCGAGAGCTGAGTCCGTGAACCTATATCCTGAGCTTGAGTTCAATTTCAACTGAGAACAATTTCGAATTCATAAAACATTAAAAAAAGAAGGTCCCCTATTCAGAGGACCTTCGATCTCGATAGAAACTCAATTTTTTCTAATTTACGTGTAGTGTACCCGTTCTAGAATCAATCAAGTACTCAAAGCTAGCTAAAGTCTGCAAGTCTTTGGTACGAACATGGCTATCATATAGTGCGAATTATTCACAGTTTATTTCTTCAAAAAGCATTTTGGTTACTCCCCTTGATCCTATGCTCGTAAAGCGAATAATAGAAGCTAAATTTCTGGTCAAATGATAACTAAATCCCAAAAGACTTTGGTTCACGGAATGAGTGAATTACTTTTGCGGCAAAATTTGAGAACCAACACTCACATCAATTTATCCTCTATGTCAGCATTAAGCAAGCGCGCTCAGACTTACAGCAATGAACTAGATGCTTATGTCAACCAAGAACGAGCTGTTATTGATCTTCAAAACTCAATAGGCAAACTTCAATTTGAGAAGTCTATTGAACTTGTTTTATTTCGTAATCATCTCGTTGATTGTAGTATATCAGATATTCTTCGTTTGCACCGTTATGCGGGAGATGTTGTAGGCAAACCAGTAAGTGTTTTCGATTCAGCCGATTTGGCTCGTGAGATACTTGAAATGGAATTGGCTCCATCAAAAATCGATATTGGCAAGTTGGCCACAGAATGGTATTCAGAACGTGAGAATCAGGACTCAATGCAATCATTCCTTGACTCGAAGTTGGGGATGTATACACCTACTGACAGCGATGGTATTGAACCACGAGATGTTGTCTTGTATGGTTTCGGTCGAATTGGCCGCTTAGCAGCTCGCGAGCTAATAAAGCAAGCTGGAAAAGGACAACAACTTCGATTGAGAGCAGTCGTTGCTCGTGGTTTGGATGAAAAGACGCTGGGCAAGCGAGCTTCTCTTTTTGAGAACGATTCGGTTCACGGTCGATTTGCAGGAACAATAGAAGTAGATGTTCCAAATTCATGTTTGATCATAAACGGTCAGCGAGTTCAATTCATTTCATCTTCTGACCCAGCTGAAATTGACTACACACAATACGGCATCGAAAACGCTCTATTGATTGACAATACAGGTATCTATAAGGACAAAGAGGCTTTATCTCAGCACTTGGGTGCGAAAGGCGTGAGCAAAGTAATTCTTACAGCTCCTGGCGCAGGTATTCCTAACATAGTTTATGGAATCAATCACAAAGAGCTAGACCTAGAAGGAACTGACATATTTTCTGCGGCAAGTTGCACGACAAATGCAATTAGCCCAATCTTAAAGATTGTCCATGATAAAATGGGCATTGACAAAGGGCATATCGAAACCATTCATGCATATACCAACGACCAAAACTTGTTGGACAACATGCACAAAGGACCGCGACGTGGGCGCTCTGCTGCTATTAACATGGTAATTACTAGCACAGGAGCAGGAAAAGCTGTAACCAAAGTTATTCCCGCTTTGGCCAATAAATTATCTGCAAACGCAGTGCGTGTTCCGACACCCAATGGCTCGCTTGCTATCATGCATTTGCAATTGGATCGGGAAACTACGGTTGAAGAGATTCAAGGTGTCATGAAGGAAGCTGCCTTAGATGGTGACTTGGTGAATCAAATATTCTATTCGATCAACAATGAGTTGGTTTCTAACGATATTATTGGAAACGAATGTTGTTCTGTATTTGACAGCCCTGCTACTATAGTTGGTCCTGACAACAAGAGTGTTGTTCTTTATGTTTGGTATGATAACGAGTTCGGATATACGAAGCAAGTTATTCGTTTGGCAAAATATGTTGCTAAAGTTAGACGTAACATCTACTATTGATCTTGAAAATTTCTAGATAAAAAAAGGGTCAGCATATGCTGACCCTTTTTTGTGCTAATAACTGCCAGTTCGTGGAATATTTTATTGCGGACTAGAAAGCAAATCTAATTTTTCGTGCTCCACAGCTTACATTTTCAATTTGCTCCCTGTACTCTATCAGGATCTGGTCAACTTCTTTGGGAACGCTAAGAGTAAGTTCAGAAAGCACGCCATTAACAATGTAGCCTTGGAATAAGATCTCTCCATTCAAAGCTCGGACCTTGATAAGGCCATCTTCTGGCGTTTTTATTTCTAGTGATACATTCTTCGTCTCGTTCCAATCGTAATACGAATACGTATGGCGTTCACTATAAGTCATCTCTGAATCATAGAACCGTGCTAAATCTTTCGTTTCATCATAACAAGAAACCAAAAGGGATGCACAGAAGATTAACGCTAAATGGTTGCGGATAATAGCTTTTAACTTCATTGCTCTTTTTATTTGTTTTGGTCTACGCGAGCACTTCAATCAAGTTTGTCGGTCCACAAGTGAATACGTTGTAGGACACAATGCCCTAGTCACAGAGAGACGAACTATGACTAGGGAAAACTTGCGTTATTTAAGCTTTGACACTTTGTTGTCTTTGATTAACCACCAAGCGCTAGAGATCAAAGCAAAAGCTAACATGGCCATGAAAAAAGCATAGACACCTCTCCAAGGAGAAGAGCTATCCAATGATGGAACAAGTCCTCCTTTGATTTGGTTGTTATACTCTTGGATATAGTTTTTTTGCAACGGACTGTCCCAACCAGTGAGCGCGATGAGTTCATCCATTTCAATTTTTCTTCGTGACTCAAGGTCCTTCAAATAGCGCTGACCTTCATCGCAGCTCATATCGCCTTGCGCGGCATGTGTCATGACATAGCGGCATTGAAAGTGCTCTTTGTTTGGAGTAATCTGGAACATCAAGTCTTGTGGGAATTTATCGCGAGAATATCTCACATGCAGTCTGGTGAAGAATACTTGACCCGAATTGCCCGTCATCCAATTGACACCAGCATTGTTCATCTCCTGAACAATAGGAGGCGGTCCGTTGCAAGGGTCGCATTTAACTCCCCAAGTAGGGCTTACATTCCATGCGTACTCTAGGAAAATCGCGTTTTTGCCCTGGCTTCGATACGATTTGTCAAAAAGATCCTTGTAGAACTGACCAAATCGCGGTTGTATGATCGTAGGTATATTTCTATCCGTTGGGACTTTTACAGTTCTGTAATTGGCACACTCCACTCGGCCCTCCTTTGTAAATGCATAAACAATCATGTCCTGCGTACCTTTCGAGTTAGCCATGCCCAAGCGAATAGGGAGCATAAATCGGTCACTTTCAAATGAAATTTGGATTGGGTTCAATCTGTCAGTGCTGAATTGTCCTCTTTGATCCATGTCAACTTTGACTACAAAGAACTTCATTTGGTCTTTGATATAGGGAGCCAAAACCTCTGCTGCTTGCTGAGGAACCTTATATCCGTTGCGCGTTAACCAAGTCTGCAAACCTGTAGACTCTGTCGCAGATAGAATGAGAACATCGTACTCGCCGACATCGTATTTGGCTTCAATCGCTACACCAAGTTCAATCGCTGACGCCTTCATGGTTGATGTAGGTGTGAACGAATCAAGACTTATCGATAGGTCGCTTTCCATTAAGCGATAATCATATTCAGGCATGCAAGGCATAGGGTCAAAATATTCTACCAAACGAGGAGATGAATAAGTATCTAGTTTGGCAAACAGACTTGGATCAGCGATTCTGATTTGATCTTTTCTGAGCACAACAGGAACGGGAACGACCATTGCAAATTCACTAACCTCTCCTTGGAAGTCATTGCTCATAGTAATGGTGGTCTGATTACCATCTCGAACTAAAATCACTTCTGATTTATCATTGAACAAATTGGCATCTGCCTTGGCTACGTAGAAACCACAGAAGCCAAAAGTGGGCATTGCTGGGGTCATTGCTATTAGGACCATAAAGAAGGTGGCCCAGGCTTTTTTTAATTGCATAGTATATGTGTTTATCGATTCCATTGAAAAATTGAACTTTTGAATTTTCTATCTAGTAAGGCGGTAATAGGAGCTGCAATTACCAATGCCCAGATGGGTGCAGTATGGATGTACAGCCAATGAGACAATATGAAAGCCAGCACCGCGATGAGCACAGACCAAAGAACCCGAGCCTTTTTATCATTGGGTGTAGTAACTGGATCGGTGATCATGAAGAAAGTGAACAATAGAAAGCTCCCATTGCACATTTTGTGCAGAAATACATCTGGTCCCCAGCCTAAGAACAATACCGTCCTTGAAAATTCAAGCAAAGCAAAAGTGATCAGGAAGGAAATGCAAGTATCCAGTCGGCCTACTTTGAGAAGCACCATTGCAGCGGCAGCTCCGAAGAAAAAGAACAAGGTAAAGCCGCTCCCCCATTGTCCCGGAGAAATCCATGCTTGATCAGTAAGCAATAAGACCGAGACGATTGCGAAGTTTCCAGGGTTGAATACATGCTTACCTTGGTATCGAATCAGAAATTTGCCCGCAATAGCGACAACAGAGGCCAACGCAAGCACCCACAGCTCGCCACTTTTCAAAAGCAAGCACAAGCCCAAGGCCGTGATTACTGCGCTTTTCCAGGAAGATCGGTCTTTATTAACTATACGTTCGCCAATAGCCTGAACGATTACCGAGACACTTACCAAGGTTAGATACTTGGCCCAATCAGCTGACCAATCCAGTGCAATGATGCCGTAGATGAGAAAAACAGAAAGGAAGGCAATTTGGAAATCCCTCGGATCGAGAAAGTTTTTAGCCGTATAAGGCAAAGAAGTTGATGTTATGGAAGAAGTAGCCATGAGTATATGAATGATTCATGGCTCTGTACACACTTCTATTCAAAGCGTTCAAATAAAAAAAGGAAAACGCGGCGCAAGTTCTCAGCTTGATGCCACGTTTTCCTAAAACCAAGTCAAACTATTGAATATAGTATTGTTGGGTGGTAATTCTATTTTTGCTCTGACGCAGTATACTCGCAAGAGAGAACGAATGTTACGATTCAAAAGGAGTTCGGATTCTTCCTACGTTAGCAATTCATATTCCACCTTGGGACATACTTACTTCGCACTAGGAGTGATTCTAAAAGACAAGTATATCTTATGACCAATGCTGAGTGCGACATGTTAAGTTATAAAGCATATTTTTGCTTCAAAGAAAAATGATGAAGAAAGCCCTAAACTATTTACTTGCAGTATTGTTGCTCTCGTCTTGCGGTCAAGATGAAGAAGTATTAACAAGTCATCCCTCGACAACACCTGGTGAGAATATTGGTGAATTGCATACTTTACCCTCGGCCTCGCCTGAGATCACTGAAGCCATAGGTGAAAATTTGCAGGTCTATTTCAATACGCTAAACGAGCAAGGTTTTGAAGATCATGTTGATATGGCTTTTCCCGGGATTTTTCAAACTGAAGAAGAGAGAACAGCTATGATTAAAACATTAACTGACTGGAGTAACAAAGGGTTAAATAACTATGCTCACAATGTAAAACTAATCTACATCTCTCCTGGGGTTCAGCTCGACACAACTATGGCTTATGTGGCGTTTTTTGAAGGGGATTATAAAGTTGATTTCGAAGAACACTTTGAAGGAGATCCCGAGTCGTACAAGCCACAAATAAATAGCGCATTTTCACGTTTGGAGCTAGAATGGGACTCAGTAAAAACAGAATATAGTGGCCATGGAATTCAAATGGTATACGCAATTACCTCTGAGAATTATCTTGACTTCCGTTTTATAAATGAACGATTTGTTTCTTCTCCTCGCATGGGAGCTATAATTGATTTTGACAACATGAAAATACTTAAAGGTTATGAAAGCGCTTATAATAATCAGTAGTCTGCTCTTTGGTCTTGTCCTTTCGGTTCAAGGTCAAAAAAAGTACACTTTGATTCATGAAGATCACGGAGTCCAGTTCTTAACCAAAATCGGTACGGCGAAAAGATCTGATGGAGGATCAGAGACGGCTCTATTTCTAAAAGTAGTAAATAATAACTCTGAGGATTACACGTATTCTTTCGGTCTGGATTTCTATTTCAAGAATAAAACAACAGACTCTATGCCTCTTATGACCTATTGTTTAAGAGCAGGACGCAGCTCACAAGGAAAAATGAACGGTGTATATTTTCAAAGTGATTCGCTAACAGATGAGCAAATTAAAAGTGATGACTTTGGGTTTGAACTTATCGATTTGGAAGTGAGTCCTGGTTATACGTGCGATTAGATTTCTGATTAGAAAACAAGCGGTAAATTAAAGGTCACTTGAAGAAGGCTCTTCTTCTATCT
>JBLHIB010000033.1:0-28111 GCA_047615865.1 Gammaproteobacteria bacterium | reverse complement strand
CCCACTTGATATCGGGACGTTCTTCCAGCTTTGTATTCTTGTTGACATTCTCCATGATCTTTACGATCTCATCAACGTAAGGCTTCATGCGGTTACCCGTAGTTTCAACTACGAAAACAACATTCGTGTACGTCAAATCTTTTTCTCGTGCCTTAAACTTCTTCTCGGCCCGAGCTAAACGTTGATCCGTAACTCCCTTCATCAAGTCGACATTACCAACATTGAGCTTGCCTACTACTCCGCATTCGTATGCAGACTCCGTAATATTGTAAAGGGGAAATCTCGGCAACATTCCTTCATAACGAATGTGAACCACTGAATCAGAAATTGGATCCCTTCGAACAAGGTCCCCGATATCGGCATTGGCCACGTCACGTGCAATAAGGCATTCGACTAGATCACCGCCCATATATCTTGTTACTTCAGCATATTCATTGAATACTTGCGCCAATAACTCTTCATTAGACTCTCTTTCCAGAACTGCCTCTTCTTCAAAGTTTGGCTCTAAAGCCAAGGACGTCTCCCAGAGCTTAGTTCTATCTTCATTCACCCAACCAACCAGTTGTTCGCTATTGGTCAAACGGTAATGATCACTTACTAAGAAACGGCCATTGGCAGCATCGTACTTAAATACAAATAGGATGTTGTAAAGATTTCCTTCCGCAAGTGGCTCGACAGAGTTAGGCGAACTATAGATCTTGTAAACATCTTTTGTATCCTTTATATTTCCCTTGACCAATTTTGCATATTCATCTGTATTTACAATGAAAGCTTTTATGTCAATCTTGTTCTTTCTCTCTTGCAAAGGATACTCCCAAAGCAACAGATTTTGCTTGTGTATCCATCCAATTTCAACGTTTTCAGACGCCTCGGCGCTATTCGCTGTGTATACGTTAAGGAAAAACCCTTTTTCATCCGCCACATAAAGTGCGGTTCCCATTGGAAGTTTGGTCTCAATTGACCCAGCTTCCGCACTAGGTTCTTGTTTAATTTCGACATTCTCACTGTCCGTGAAGACTTTCCATTTCCAGCCTTTGTCGGCCTTCTCCTTTTTAAACTTCACTTCATGGTAATCATTGCCAAATTCGCCGTCAAGCGAACGCTTGTCAACATCAAATGTAGCATGATTCCAGTCTATTCTATCCTTCCAAAATTCAACCTGCGCATCGGCTGAATTGAGCAGAAAAACCGCCGCCGTGAGGCATAATATTTTCGATAACAAATTCATTTCCTTCATTTTAAAATACAATACCTACATGAAATCCAAATCTTGAAACACCAACCTGGTCACTAAACGAGTTCAGAAAAGTAACGGACTCACCTTCGATGGGTAATTTCCCGTCAAAACTCAAATTATCATACTGAAGTGGCGCAAGAGCAAATCGTGCATCCAGTCCAATTTCAAAAGCTTTTTTACTCTTTAATGTCTTATGATAAGTGGGATTAATCGTCAGTAAGAATGCCGGCGGTTGCGCGCCGACGCCTGACCTTGATTGGTTCCCGTCGCAATTTGCTTGCAAATCTCGGCTAACTTGTTCAGGGTCGTAATCTCCATAATTCAAGTCATTATCCAGCCCAGCTTCTCCATCATAAAAATCTACGTAGCTCCAATCCTCTGTGCAGGCATACTCAATATTACTTGAAGCGAACAAACTCATCTCATAGGCAGTCCCTACGTTAATGAAAAGGGCTTTTGATCTTTTTTCGAAATACTTCCAACTCAATCCTACTGTAGGAATAAATTTAACGGTCCCTACTTCTTCGCTGAATTCTGTGATATTTCCTTCCTTTGGAATATCATATCCTTGCCACTCATCCATGATATCAGAGCCTGACCATTCTACCGACTCGTTTGTATAACTGTTTTTTTCATAACCGATATCGGCACCAATAAACAAACGGATATTTGCTCTTTGGGTAACATTAGTAGGAGAAAGTGGGTTGAGCATATACCTCACTCTTAAACCTGCCATTCCGTTTACATTGTTTCCGTTTTCAGCTCCTTTCAAATTGCTATATGGATCTTTGACAATACCATATAACGCTATCAATCCAATAGAAAGTTCATTTGGTGTTTTTGGCATATCTTGACGCATACCCGTAATTTCAATTCTTCCATCCAAGTAAACATTCACTATTGCACGTAAAAAGTACTTCTTGGGATTCTTTATAATCTTGCCATTCACGAATTGATGTGAAAGCGTTTTTTCGAATGGAATAATGATCTCGTAATAACTTCCACTTTCAATGAAATTGGACTCGATCAAATCCTTTTTTTCTTCAATAGCGACCTTCAATTGAGTCTCTTTCAAATTATCCGAGAAAATGATAGTGTAACTATTTGGGGTAACCAATTCCAGATCACCATCAGTGGCAACCAGGTCATTCGGTATTTTTGCATTCAAACTGAATAGGTCAGTAAATTTGGTGGCTAAGGAATTCCCAGAACCTCCCTGCATTACACAATAAACACGGTAATCGAACAATTCTTTGAGAGCAAGTCTCTTCGCTTTCTCTTCATTGATTTCCGACTGCAAAACATCATCATTTGCGTAAGCGTATTGAGACCAGCCTTCAATTGCAAACAATCCTATAAACGCAGCTATAGTGAGTGTATATCGTAGCATCTTTTTCATGGTTGGGTTCCTTATTGTTTAACAATGAACTTCTTGTGAGCCGCGTGCGTCGCGTTGTTGATTATCCTTACGATGTAAACTCCATCCGCCTCATTACTCAAGTCGAGCATGCAGGAACCGAGTGCGCAATCCAACCCATCAACCACTGTCTTCCCCATGCTGTCAAACACCTGAAATCTAAGGGGAACAAACAACAACTCTTCGGGCATCTTAATCTGGAACAAACCAGTCGAAGGATTGGGGAAGATCTCAATGCCCTCAATAATCAATTCTTCGACATCTGTGAAAACGGTATTTTCTCCTAGCGAAAGGCATCCACAATGTAAGTCCTCATATGCGCTAACTAAGGCAAATAAACGGTTCGAATCATCCCCGTACATTTCGATTTCATTCAACGTTGGATAAAAAGTAGTTTGCTGTTCGAGACCATCATCAAAGAATCCACCTATAAGTCCATTTTCATCGAAGTATCCCCATCTGATGTATCCTCCCTCATCATTGGGATTTTCCGCCAAATCAGTAGCGCAGGCCACAAAAGCAGGTCCAGGTAATTCGAATATCGGACAGCCTGTGCAGGTTGTGTCCGCCTCGATGGTCCATGTTTCATCTTCCAATGCAGAAAAGCATGTATGATCTATTCCATTGACAAAATATTGCCATGAATACGTCATAGAAACGGCCAGTACATTGGTCGAAATATCGCCTACTTGTAGAAGTGTTCCACCAGTAGTTTCGTCTACACCTTGAACCGACCAATTGCCGACCTCACCATTTGACATAGCAGTTTCAGAGCCAATTACTTGTAAGTCCGGATGTGCTTGAACAGTGAAATCTGAACCTTGGCAAAGAATGTCTGAATTCAGCTCTACTCCGGTAACTTCCATTCCATCAAATGGAGTGTTCAGTGAAACAAGTTCTAGGTAATCAACAACTGGAGCCGCGCCAGCATGAATTACAAGAGATTGCTCCACAGCTTGACAGCTTCTAGGGGCATTCCCATCATCAATAGAAATGGTCAATTCAATATCTTCCTGAAGCGGCATAAAATCATCACTACTCGAGTTGAAGTTGATTTCCTCTAAATTATCCACTGGTGATGGATTTACGAAACTAGCATCAAATCCACTAGCGGTGATCGTTTGCTCGCCAGAGCTCCAAATTGAATTCGGGTCAATTGAGAAATAACTCTCATCCAGATTTAATACATCTGGGGCGCAATAAAATGATTCATCCAATCCGATCCAATTGTTCGTGATCGTTGGGGACTCGGTGACCAACAATTCAAATGAATCAGAAATATTGGAACAGCCATAAATTACCGGCTCGATCAAGGTCGAAGTTTCAATAATATATGATCCCGGAGCAGAAGGTGAATCTACTTCAATATCTGCTGAATTAGCACCGTCTATTATAGACAAGGATAAATTCTCATTCAATACTGAATCGATGATATCCCAAGTCACTGGACCTTCCCAAGTAAGTTCGAAAGTCCTGTTCTCGGCAGTTTCGCAAAGAACTAGCAAGGAATCACCGACTAAATCAGTTGAAACAAAATCAACCACTGGAGCTTCAGTAAACACAAAATTTATCGTGTCACTGTTGTCGGGGCAACCTCCGTCAGGATTCAAATACAAAATAACTTGGTTTGTTCCGCCTTCGGCAAATAAATCAACTATGTCTATCGCGTATACTCCTCCGCCAATAGAAGAGACCGCAGGTATAGAAATACTCGACCATTCCTGCAAATCAGAATCATCTGGTTCCCACATACCACCCCCGATAGACAAGATTTCAAAGTGGAATTCTTGTTCGCTAGCGTTTGCACAAATATTCACCAGGGTCACCGGGGTCAATTCATCTTCTAAAGAAAATTCAAGCTCTGAAGAATTGCTGATTGTAACCGTAAATGTCTCTTGAGCAGTCGGACATCCAAGGATCTCGCTTGTACATGTGAACTCAACCTGATCATCAACCGCTAAACCAGAACTAAGTTCAAACAAAGGGTCTAACAAAGAGTTAGGGGAATTGATATCCGCGTTTCCTGAAGATGTAGACCAAGTCCAATTATAATCCTCTAGACTGTTGCAGTTGGGGAAACTATTGAAAGGATTTGGAATCGGAGTATCCAGCGCCTCTACTCCAAAACAAACTGTCATCCCTGTTGATACTCCTTGCGCTTGGTAATTGACAAACAGTTCAAAATTGAGAGAACTTGATACTCCGCAAACATCGCATGTTACTGTCTCAAATACATCATCATAATCACAATAGATAACATCTAAGTCGGTATGTGTAATATCTATCATCACATCAACACCATCACACCAATTTTGTCCAATGTTGCTTAAATCGAGCGATCCAAGATCTTCCCAAGAATACGAAACATCGTCTATGAGCACTGTAATTTCCTGTGCGCTGCCCCAATCTGGCATTGAGCCAAATCCATATTCATTCACGATGGCAGCAAGTAGATCAAAAGTCACATCTGATGAACAGGCATAAATCATGTCGTCAAAACTTCCTGATGTTTCCGGAAAACTATATTCACATTCGCCTATGTTCTCGCAAGCTGCAAAGGGGTTATAGTTGCAGGCATCCTCACTTTTACATCCTTTAAGGCCACCGTCATCATTGGGACAATCATCACAGAGATCACCTATACCGTCTCCGTCATCATCAGATTGAAAGGCATTTGCGGTAGCACCTGAGCCTATATAACTTCCAGAAGGACATGGGTTATTATTGTTGTAAGCCAAATAATACCCCGGATTACAATTGTCGCACGATTGGGGAATTTGGTCTCCGTCATCGGTCAATCCGGGATCATTGATACTGTTGTTGTCAAGAATTGAACTAATCGATGGGAATTCACCATCAATAGTGAATTCATCGCAATTCCCAATCGTCACATAATCAAGCAACGTTTCATTATTTAAATCAGGTATAGCGCACAATGCATTCCATAAATCGGCGCAATAATTGGCACCATTAGGTGTGGAATCTTGAGATGTATCAGCTTGTCCGTCACAATCACATTCATCGTGGGCCCAGCATTCTGGACTACACAACGAATTTGGGTTAGAATCAAATCCACCGAAACAATTGGTGCCAACGCATTCTTCTTCATAGCATAAGCTTGCCAAGGTCAAAAATGGTTCGGGTAAGTTACCTTCATCGAACAATCCGTCCAGACCAGCGTCCTCGTGACCATCAGAAAAATCATCATCATCAGAATCAGCATCCAATGGATTCGTAGTTGTACTATCGTCCGCATCGAGCTGAAAAGTGAGTCCATTTATATTGTCCCCGCAACAAGACTCGCATGTATACGTCATTGATTGATCCGTTCCATCTATGCATCCATTGGGTTCTATAGCTTGGGTCAGTCCCACCTCAACACCATCCAGTAAGCAATCTCCATCAGTATCAGGATTGGTTGGCGAAGTTTCATTGCTGTCAACAATGCCATCTGCATCGCAGTCTTCGCAAAATCCGACATACTCATCATTTGCTCCTGGACCATCTGCCAAACCATCGTCGTCGGAATCAATGTCCAGCGGATTTGTCACTATTTCTAAGCCATCCAATATACCATCTGCATCAGTATCTGAGGCCATCCAATTTGTTTCACCATCAGCACAATCCCAAACACCGTCTTGATTTGCATCTTCAATGCCATCATCTATTCCATCGTTATCACTGTCTGCATCCAAATAATTTGGAAAATCATCATCATCGCTATTGTTAACGCCACCTTCAATCAGATCTGAAATGCCGTCATTATCTGAATCTGTATCGCGGTAGTTCGGAATACCATCTCCATCTGGATCTTCAACTCCTTCGTCTTCATCCAATATTCCATCATTATCCGAATCTGTATCGAGGTAGTCCGCTACTCCTGCCCCATCTGTATTCGCAAATTCCAAAGCACAAGGATCAGAATCGTCTTCAAGAGGAAGAATTTCCACAGCATCAGGAATACCATCGCTATCAGCATCTGAACTGGCATCCCCATCACCTGCAGGCTCGGCGTACATTGGCAATCCATCGCCATCAGCATCGGCAGGCAAAATGTTTAAAACCACAGTTATTTGCTCAGAACACAATGTCAAAGGATTGCAGCTGGCATCATGAGCTTCAAGGTTACCTGCGTCGTTGCATATTACCAGCACCACTGATACTTCTCCACAAGAACCAGGGGCAGCCGTTACGCTTATGTCTGTGTCTGTTGCATTCATCGTGATATCGTTGCTTGGAGTAACAGAAATTATGGTAACATCCATTGCATCACCTTCGATATCTTCCAAATCTAAAGAAGCAATGTCAGCCAAATCGAAATTCACAAGTTCCAAATTATCCAAAATAGTCACATCGAGAGTTAATCCAGAATTTGCCGTAGGCACATCATTTTGAGGCAACACAGTAATTGTGATTGTAGCTGTTGAACTTTCGAGTTCTTCACCATCAGTAACAAAATATGTGATCACATCATCTCCATGAAAATTTGGATCTGGAGTATAAGTCAGATTCAACCCGGGCAGCCCTGACAATACGCCATGTTCAGGATCAATCACGATGGTCAATCCTACTAAGTCGTCTTGATCATCCGAAATATCGACACCCTCAACAGGTGAAATATCTGTTGCTGTATCCTCACATACTGAAACAGAATAATTTTCAGCAACTGGGGCATCACCTCCATCGCTGGTCGGAAAGAATTCGCTTAATGCCATAGACGAGTCAATGGCTATCGCAGTGTTGCGCTCGAATGGATTGAGTGGTTTGGTTAAATTCTTATTTTCAGAAAGGAGCGAAAGGTTTGAACACAAACACAACAATGTAATCATCGTCAGCCATAGTGATCTACACGAAGTTTTAATCATAGCCATCAGTTTATTTACGGTGCAAGGTAAAGATGAAGTCAACCACCTCTTCCTTAATGCTTCAGTTTAAGACTGAAAAGTGGACACTTACCATCTTTATAGTCCAATTTCACTATATCGCTTTTGTCAATTTTTCCACTGCACTTATTGGCGTCCACAAAACCGAGTTCTGTATTCGGCTCACACATAATTGTCAGCCTATACTTGTTACCCGGCAATAATGGCATTTTGTTCAACTTCGTCAACGAGATTGTCATCGCCTCATTTTCAGTATAACCTACAACTGCATCTTCACTTCTTCGAGGCTGTCCAGTCCGATCAGTATTTAAACATTCAAGTTTGATGGTTATATCAGTACCCTGAAGTTCCGGGTTTTGCGCCAATTTAAGCGACTTAACATACATAATATCCTTTACCTCGGTAATATCGACTACAAAACTCCCATGTCCAAACTGCAAAGCACAATCCCCGCTGAGTTCTGATAATTGAACCACTTTAATTCCAAGTAATTTCTCCTGATTGTAGGCAGAAAGCGATTTAAGTTTATACCCTACATCAAATGTTTTTGTCGGCGCATTATCTTCCTCCTCATCTTCTTCTGCCTCAGCGCGCTCTGCGGCAAGTCTTGCATCTTCAGCAATGCGAAGTTTTTTCGCCTCGTCTGCCAGACGATCAATCTCCGCTTGATCTGTTGCAGCTTGTTCTTCTAACTCGCGCGTGTCATCTGCCAAATCTGAATTTATCTCTGGCTCCGTTTGACCGGATAGTGGTTCTTCAGGTCGGGCAGGGGCTTCTTCCTCCTCAGTCGAACTATTGCTTTGGCCGCCGTTTTGAGCCACTAAAGCCGAGCCCGACTTGCTAGTCTCCTTCGTATATTCAATAGTACGCGAGACGTCAATATCCTCGTCTTCAACAACGCCGCTTACTCGAAGGGTGTTTTCACCTTCTTTTAGCCTAACTGTAAATGCAATTTGTTCTTCTGTCTCATCAAACTCATAGTCTGATTTTGGAACAGATTTTCCGTTGTGCTGAATATCTATATAGTCCAGATCTTCAGGCCAAATACTAGCCTTTAGCAAAACAGAATAAACACGATCATTTGTCACTTGGAATGTCCGCGAAGGAGTTATAAAACCTACGCTCGAATTTAGTACAATATCTTCCACCTCGCCCTCTACCTTAATCCAATTGGTGATGCTTCCTTCAGCATCACCATTTACCGTGAGATTAAGAGAAAAAAGTCCAGCAGTCGGTAGTAATAATCTGATCGAACTACTATCGGTGACCGCTCTCACGACATCACCAAATTTGTTCTTCAGCAACCATACTCTAGATCCCACATCACCAGCAGGAGAAGATTTGTCCACAACAATAATCCTATGTCTGTCAGCATCTGCCATCACTTTGATAAGATCGATGTCGTCTTCTGGCTCACGGGCGTTTGATGGATATTCTTTACCATTCAAATGCATGTGTTCTTCAACGTCCGGGGTACAAGAGGTTATCCCAAAAAGGACGAACATAAAGGCACATAAGTTTTTACTATTCTTCATCAGGTCTAATGCGTTGGGTTATTTCTCTAATTTGGTTTTTACTTCATTCCAGATTTTTTTCATTCGTCCAGAAACAAGCAAGTTGACCAAATCACCGTTTTCATCTCGCTCCATTTTATTGAGCAATGCTTTTTGTGTAATTGGGGCCTTCATAGCAATTTTGTACGCTTCATTCAGCATATTACTAATCTCCCGATAATCTACTTTCTCCTCTGCCAGCTCATCATCAAAGTACTCAAGTCTCATGCGGAAATAGTGCAATTCAAAATTGGGTGTGTTGGAGCCACTTTCGATTTTATCGTCAATCTCACTTCTTAATTCAGTCAAAAATACCGCATCCTTTGCTTCGTCAAGGGTAATATTGAATTTGCTGAAATCATCGTCGGTAGATAGTTCAATAACCTCAAGAACCGCATCTTTTTGCTCGACCGGTTCTTGGATAACCACATTTGGACTTGTCCATTTCTGATATGCTACTATAGAACCTGTAACAACCACGGCCAATACAGCACCAATAATGATTAAATGACGATAATTAAACCCACCCTTATCGCTGCCACCCATATTCATTTTGAAAGCCGGTTCCTGCTCTTCTTCAAAACCGGGTGTCTTCTCTATAGGCCGACTTGAAGTGCCAATAAATTGCGTGACATTATCTTTGGGAGCTTCGTAATTTGCCTGCTCATCAGGCACGGATGTATGCGCGTGATTGACAGGAACAGAATATTCTTCAGCAGTTGTATTGGACGTTGGCAATACTAATTCTGTCTTCATATCCGAATCATCAATTTCTGGGATATTTTGAGAATCAATAGGATCTTGAATATTCTGGAATTCTTTTTTAGTACCGTGTAATAGATCTAACAATTCATCTGGTGACTGCACTCTTTCCAATGGATCGAGGACCAGACATCGCTTTACAATCGCCTTGAATGGTTCGTCCATTTCCTCAAGCCTTCCAGGCAACTCAACATTTACAATTTTGTTGCTCAATTCAAGCTGGGACTGCGCGGAATTTTGACTTCCAGCTTTCCGGCCTAGAAAAGGCAACTCATCCATCAGGATACGATATATGATCACACCTGTTGACCACAAGTCCACATTTTTGAATATCTTTCTATTCAATATTTGCTCTGGTGCCGCGTAGGCATATGAAATTCCAACAGCGGAATTTGTTACCACAGTATCCACGCCCACTTCACGACTCAGACCAAAATCCGTAATCTTAGGACACCAAACACCATCCTCGCGCGACATAAGAATGTTTTCTGATTTCAAATCACGATGCACCACATCGTTGCGGTGCAGGAATTGAATACCCTCAATAATGCCTTGTATGATGACCCTCTTATCCTCCGAACTCAATTTCTCTCTTTTAAGAAATTGCTCAAGATTTCCATCCTCATAGAACTTGAGGATAGCAAAATCCATTTCACCCGTAATTCCGGTATTGTAACGATAACAGGCGTCGTATCTGGCGATGTTTCTATGGATGTCCATCCTATTGACCAGCTCAACCTCATTCTTAAGGGTGAATTTGGTCCATTCGGGGCGCACATCAGACACTTTAAGTGCTACGTAATGATTTTTTGCGTGATCAAACACTTTGTACACTTTTCCGAAACCACCGGCACCAATATACTCTTTGTCTTTATATCGGTTTTCAAAACTGGAATAGTCTAGAATTTCGCTCATTCTTGGTTAATCATAGTAAAAGGAAAGACGCAGCATCATTGAATAAACAGTACAAAAAAAAATTACAATCCAACAATAACCACAAGGGACGAATATAGCGATCAATTAGTAATAACCAAAGCTTCAAGCGTTAATCTAAGGGATCTGGGAATAGACCAAATTACCGTCTAAAAGTTACAACCCGAATACATTGGAATCCAAGCGATATAAAACAACGATTACGCTTTGATTGATGCGTAAACGATAATCAGGATAACGCTTATTGCCAACCTTCACACCCGTATAATCTTCCTTGTTCAGACCAATATAATTGCCAATTGGCTCCGTCAATTGAGGTGGTTTAGATCCGAAATAAACATAATCAACTTTAGCATCAGAGCCCATATTCTTATAAATTTGATCTTGAATATTTGCCGCTCTTTTTTGTGATATTTTTCGATTCGATTCGTAGGTGCCGACAGAACTTGCTCTACCTATGATTGCAATTCCATAATCACTCTTAAGTTTGCGATAAGGCTTCAGGAACAAGCCAAGGCCCTTCACTTGAGCCTTAGTAAGGTTATTAATTCCTGAGTTGAAGAAAAATGATTCTAGTGGTAGTTCAGCTAGTTGGTCATTGTGGTACGCGTGAGCAATATCAAAGAGTTGGCTTAAACAATCATCAGCCAGCATGTCATCTGGCTTTTTGTTCTTTTGCTCCTCACAATATGTACATATGCTTTCCTGACAAACAACGTCTAGCTTACTAAACGCTACTCGGAATTCCTTTTCGGGATACAATTGGAATATTCCAGACAATTCTCGGCATTCCTGATTGAAGCAGAACGTCGTCGGCTCCTCTACCAAAATTACTGTTTCCTGAACTCCCAATTCCTCAGGTTTATCGTCAGACACAAATTTCCATGTGAATACAATTACCAAGTACAGAGCCAACAGATACAAAGGCAGGTATATCCATAATTTACTCGGTTTTCTACTTAGTTTCATTTCAAGAATTATTTAGTACACTTAACAAAACGAATCATTGCTTGGACAAGAAAGAATCCAATAATTTTTCTTCTGTGTTGGCCTTTTCCATATAATTAGGAACCAACGGCACGAATTAAATACCCCGAATAATTGTCTTTCGACGCTGCTTGGCACCTGGACTGAATAAAATCAATTTTCTCGCGATCATTTCGTGAATCCACGAGCAAGTTGGCAATTTCTTGTTCATCAATGGCCTCGGTGACACCATCTGTACATAGAAATATTAAGTCGCCGTCCTGCACATTACCAATCACTTTAATCTCTGCTGGAATGTGTCCTCCATCCGCAGTAACTGCTTTTGTAATAACATTGCGCTTTGGATGAGTCTTGGCGTCTTCCGAAGTCAACAACCCATTCTTCACCATTTCATTTACCAAAGAATGATCCTCGCTGAGGTAATGCACATATCCATTGCGGATAAAAAATATTTTACTGTCTCCAATATGAGCAAGTAGGACATTGTCATTCTGAACCACGCAAAGCGTCAACGTTGTCGCCATACCTTCAGAATATGGGTGCTGTTGAATATGTTCTTCTAACCTTGCCTCTACCTTAACCAAGGCTTCGTCAATCAGCAGTGGATTGAGTACTTCATGCTCGTTCAGTAAATGGTATAAATCTGACGACACAGATTCACTAGCAACCTCTCCTTTCTGCGCTCCGCCAACACCATCACAAACGATAAATATTCGATTATCGGAGACCTGAGGGTCGGGGAAAATGGCATCTTCGTTGTTGCCTCTTTGACCTTTATCTGTGAATGCGAATTTTGTAAGATGCATGCGTTGATTAGATTAAGTCAATGATCAAATGATGAAAAGTTGCATATTCACAGCTCCAATTTTCACATTGGTTCCTGTGCTCAAAGGAACGCGCTCATAATCTTGCAACCGCAAACTCCTTCCACTTACAAAAACACCATTGGTGCTAGGCGAGCCTTCCTCATGACCAACGTCATAAATGAAACACACCGTCTTATCTTCATCAATGAGAACTTCGATATAACAGTGCTTTCGACTTATTGTTTTATCATCAATAACAATATCAGCATTCTTTCTACCGATCAGGTTTTTCCCTTCATCTAATGAGAATTTAGTACCATCCTCCAATAAGATTACTACTCGAGGTTCGGTTTCATCTTTCGATTCTGTAGACTCGGTTACAGAGCTCTCTTCTACCTCAATTTCTGTCGGAACAATACTCTCCTGAGTTGTTTCAAGCTCCTCATAGTCGGGTAAAATCAATTCGTCGGAATTACTGTACTCACTCTCTGTACTTTCTACATCTGTAGGTGCAAGGTGCCAGGTATTGCACTTAGGACAAATAATTTGGAAAGTTCCCGGTGTGTATTCAATTGTATTCCCACAACTCGGGTTTGTACATAAAAAACTGTGCGCCATACTTCACTTATCTTTTAACCACTTGCAATGTTTCTATCACCCATTCTTGGAGCTGGAGGCCCCTTCGTTACCAACTGTTGTATCGTTGCCATCAAAGCATCAATAAAACGCTTTATTTGAACAATAACGTTGGCAATGTCGTCCAATGGGATCTTTTTTAATCTCAAAAAATATTCTAAACTCTGATTCAGTCCGTTGATATCGCCATTCTTGAGAACGTTTCTGACAAAGTCTCGATCGTGTGTCTCAAGCATTCCTTTCACCATCCCTGCAAAGTCCGCAAAATACGACACAAAATACATGGGCGACTTGGTTGGCAACAACAAATTGTATTCACCTTGCGACCCACGCACGTATTCAACAATACGTTCACAGAATTCAGACCGACTTGGATCTTTTTTACGATTCTCAGCAATTACGTGAGAGGATATTTTTACTGAATTCTCCAGTTGATTTCTGAAAAACTGGTGCCATTTATCGAGCAGAGGATACCCTTCAAGTGTTAGGCATGGAGGAATATAGCCTTCAAGTATTTTTCCGTCTTTCCATTCACCGATTTTCATTCGGTTCGTGGCCATGGATTGTACTGCCGCAAGTTGATTCTGAGCGATACATTCCAATTGATAATTATAAACCAAATATGGCTCTCTAATTGGTCTTGTCTCAGGCAAGCCTGCGCCAATTCGGGTTTCTTCATCAATCGTCAAAAACAGGTGATATCTTTCCCCTGGGTTTGGCATGAATTCAACAAAAGGCGCTTGGTTGGGTACATGCAGTGCTTTCACTATTGCTGGCACTATTTCTACTCTAGCCCCACCAGGTAGTATAGCCTGGCATGCTTCAAGAATTACACGAACGCTTTGGCCCGAAAGTCCTTCAGCATTCCTCAAAGTAAACTGACTTTGAGGAAGTAATCCGTACATACTTCCTGCTAATAAGCCGACGGATCTCGCATCAGTAACGCTATCCTCGATGCTGTTTTCCAAGTGCTGAAAATGCTCAGAAGACAACTTCATTCCATTTGTCCAATTGGTTGGAAACGCACGTATTCCGCTAAATTTCATGGCAACTATCGATTAATAAATACTGTTTTCTCTGAATCATCTTCCGGCATGTCATCATACAAACCTGCCATATGACTCTTGCCGTCTCCAACTATTCTTTTGGCAAAAATAACATCATCTGCTGAAAGTTGATTCTGTTCAATCGAAACAAATGGATTAAGAACTCGACTATTCACAAACCAAGATTTTGGCTTGTACCATGCAGGTCCTAAATAAAACATCCAGCAAAATTGTGCCTGTCCATCATATTCATCTCCCATATCTTGAATGGTCAAAAGATCACTCTTTTTTCGTCTTTCCTGAATACAAAGATGGAATACTTTGCCCAACTCAGTTTCTATCGGTGCTTCTATCCAAGGTCTTGCATACCAAGTGAACATATCATATTCCTCTAGCAGACTGCTTTTTAACTTGAAGTTTACTTGCAATAAATTTCTCCATTTCCAAGTCTCAGGACTTACCTTTTCTATTGGAAAAAGCCACGGACTTTCAATGGCTTTCAATGGGATTTGTCCGACACCATCCAGCATCTTAAGCACAAAAAACGGCAACAAGTATATGATTGGGGCATCCCAAAGTGACAACGCCACTTCGCTTGAGTAAGGGACCAAATCAAATGTGAAGGGTGCTGCAACGTAAGCAATAGATGCTAACAAAGCCATTGATCCCATGTATATCCCCTCAATCAGAATAGAGTCTTCTTTGTAGTCGATAACATTTCTTATCGACCAATCTTGCTTGTAAATGAATATCAAGTTTCCTACCCCTAAAACGAGCAATCCCAATCTGGAAATGAAAAACAATAGATTTCCATCCGCGGGAGTAAGCCAATAAACCAAAAAACTAATCCCAAAAGAAAGAACGATAAAAATCAATCTAAAAATCATGTCATATTTGCTGACTTTCCTGTCTTGTTTTTTTAGTAAAAACATGACTAGGACGACAACAATTATTAGGCAAATAGTCCATACGTAAACAACAGTATTCAACATGAAAGTCAGGATTTCCTACGTCTCAAAATTACACGATAAAATTTGATTTGACTAATTCAGACAGGTGTTAAACCCTAGGACATTTTCATCCAATTGAAAACCGAGAGAGTCTTCGGTAACCTGCAGACAAATCTCGTAAGGAACATCCAATGCAATAAAATACGAACACAGAACATCTGCAATTATTTTATGGCGATCTCCAAGGGGCAAATAACTTGTTAAATCTCTGGCAGTAATGCCTTTAATGGTGATTTTTAACACAGGGAATTCATCTCTAAATTCGTTTCCCATGACCGTGTCAATTCCCAAAGACCCTTCTGTTTTCATATCTTGAATTGAAGGAATTTGAAGAATCTGAGGTCGAACAAAATCAAACTCAACAGGTTTCTTGAGAACTGACTGAAAAATCAAAGCTGTCAAATCCCAATTGCCAACTACTCGGGGAGCTTGAGGAATGACATAACAGAGTAAATTAATCTCTCCATCAGTCAAAATTGACATATATTTTTCCAACCCCCACAATTGACGAACGAAAGAGGGGAATTTTGACGTATACTTTTGCTCGAATCGTTGAATCTCAATTCTAGGCAAATACATTGCTTGTTCAAAAGGCAAAAAGAACTTTCTAGCCTCAGTTTCTTGTCTTCGAAGTTCTCTAGTTCTCTTCTTCGGTGTATCGTATTCTGAATCTACCTTGAGAAACAAGCGTTCTGGAAGGGTATCGTATAGACCTTTTCTATTGACCTTGAACATCAAAGCCTCTTCGTATTCAAAGAATTTTTCACGTATTTCTGCAATATCGCGTCCTGCTCTTCGCTTATGTGCTCCGATCGGAGCAATTAAAATATTTTCTAAATCGAAATCACTATTCGACTCATTTTCATCGAGCAAAATGGCCGCAAGTGTTTCAACCCTAATGTCAAACAAAGTTGCCAGATCTTCAATTTTCTGATATGCGCTCATTTAAACTCCTTGAATATTCGTAGCTACACTTATCGGAACACTGGAAGTAGATTGCTTCGTAATTAAAACTTGTAATTGCCGACACACACCATCCCAATCCTCACGAAGTGCTGATTTTGAAGGTGTTAAAACAACATTAAGCATGCGTGTCATTCCAAAATCAAAGCGAGGGTCTGTCCCAACGCCATCTTTAATTTGAACCTCAGAAATTCTGGAGCCAAGGAATGAAATACAATAATCTTTGACATCTTCCCGAGTAACCAACCGACCTCGGCTTAGCAAGGTACTTCTCATTGCATCCATTTTCTCAATGGCATTCAAAGGCGCTCTACCATCAATACTACTCGTCACCAATTCAGTCGACTTTTTTAGGAAATTGGTCTTTAACTTCGAAATACAATCCAACTGAGTTCTTGCATTTACACCATTTCCCTCTTCGCCTATACTAGACCAATACTCTACCCTAGCTCTTACACCAGAAGTATCGCCACTATGCAATAGAACATAGATATTCTTGGTGGGTTTCTCTTCAGATGCAGACTTGTTAATCTTCTTTCGCAACAACAAATGCACCTCCTCTATAGACAAGGAACCTGCAGCTTCTTCTATCAACTCCGTATGCTTAAAATTATCCTGCAGCACGTCCACTATGTACGATAGTCGTTTCCACGCATTGTATTCATCCCATCTTCCAATTCCTCCGTGTCTTAAAGTATATGAAGGCCTTCTTTCTTCTTTAAATTCAGAAAACGGTTTGAAAACGTACTCTTTATTCTCGGGAGCACCTTCCTCATATACTTTCCTCATTGACAAGAAATCATCTTCTGGAGACAAAGGAATCCATTTGATCGCGTTGTTACGCAGGTAATGGTGATCTCCATTTTCTTGTCCGTTGAGCTTTCTATTGACTACTGGAAATACATTAAAATCCATTCTTAATCGACTTTCAATCTGATGTATTTCAATGGGTTGTTGCAAATGGACTTCCAACCAATACAGCGGTTTGCTATACATTTCATCTAACTCAGAGATCTCATCTCGTTCATCGCTTTTCTCTTTATCAGATTCTTCGTCAGAAACCACTTCTTCTTTCGTCTGCCATTTTCGCATAAAATCTGAAGCCAAGTGAGGCTCAGTAGCTTCAATATGCGAATCTGTGAATGTCACGAATAATTCGTCATACCTAGCCCTAACTATACTTTCCAATCGTTCATTTCCATTGAGATAATCCTCTAGGGCTAAATCATTTTTTCCCAATCCACTAATATGTCTCAATGCCTTTCGTCCCATGGCGTATTGAGCCTTAGCCATAGTCGAGTAAAAAAATGTCTTTTCCGAATCCGACTCACTTTTTCCAATCAAATTGAAGTAAAGTGAAGCTCCTTGCCAGTTTTCTATTGGTTGTGGAGATTCAAATCCAATTGCAAATCGCTGCACTTCGGAAGTAGATTGAACCTTATTACGACGAATACCTTTTCGATTGTTGACATGAATGATTATATTCTCAGTTGCAATAACCTTGACTTCAGCAGGAAGTATTAGTGATGGGAATATTGGCGTAAAATGAACCGGCGGATCATCACTATTCTCGTCATTAGTCCTGAACAATGTTGTTTCATCAATCACAAAAGCTTGACTCGCCGCTTGTGCGCTTGCCAGAGCATGACTGGGTTGAGGAAGATGAAAATACTCCGGTAGTAAAACTTGAGCTAGCCGCTCTTGCAGTCGACTTTCGGTTCCATTTAGATCTTGGTAAATCTTCTCTAATTCCGATGCCATCGCGCCCGACATAAATCTAACAATGGGATCAAAGTTTTGCCCAATATCTCGCTCAACATCATCTATTTCAACTTCATAGATGTCTGCCGCTCGATAAAGAATGGATTTATATAATTCTGCTGATGTTGTGTTTATCATCCTTTAATTTCTCACCGGTTAATTGAGTCACTCACCTTGGCCAAAGCCACGAAGTATTTCACTAACGAAAATTGATTTTGTTCTTTATGCACAAGAAATTATTCAGCAATGGTCCTCACGACTGTGGACCAAAGTAATTCGGCCGACACGAGATTTAGACAACCGAATTTTTGCTAACCACCTATGAGAACGGTTGGAAATCCCAATGCAATTGTTCCTCCGTGCGCGGTTGTGTCCCCCATTCTTGCTGCAGGTTTCCCTCCAATAAGAACAGTTACAGAACCTTTTACAATAGAGTCAGGAGGTCCTACACATGTGCACATACTTCCCACCGTTGCTGCTGGCATTCCGCCTATAAGTACCGTTGGCACACCTGGCGGCATAATTGGTCCGCCTACATGAGGAATGGGTGGTACACCCGGTGTTACCATCGGGCATACATGCATGTCGCCTGCTCTTGCTGCTGGTTGTCCCATTTAGCTGTTTAGTTTACCCACAGGAATCATTAGAGGAAGCACTTCCATTGCTTCTTCAGAGACCTCTGAGTCTGGATAATTAAATTTTTCTCTTCTTCCTAAGGTCATATTACCTATAATCTGAACCCTAACATTTACGATAGCCTTGTCGCCGCGGCTCGGCTTTCGCATATCAATGAAGACATCTTTTACATTTATACGGGTTTCATACCGTTGTAGCATGTCTTTCAAATTATTTTGTATGTCTTCACGCATCTTTTCCCTCCACATTCTTTCCGGTATATTCTGAGGAGGTGTAGCTGCTTGGTACTTATTCATCACGCAACCAAATGAGGGATCAAAACGATAACTCAAGGTAAAAGTTCTCAAGATTAGGTTTATGTTTTGGTGGATCGACTCACGAATATCCACTTGACCTGAAAGGTGCTTGCCTTTGGTAATCTCTCCCAACTTTATTGGCATCGTGTAATAATTCATATCAAAGACAGAATATCATCCATTACATTTTCCGCAATTTGACGCCTAATTGGGTCAAAATTGAAGTAGTTTGAATAGCCCTCTTTCATACCTCTTGCTATCTGTCTCAATTCCTTCTTACCGTTCAACGTAGATATTCGTTTAAGCGCTCTTGGCGCCTTATGAATAGACTTGATTTGCTTGATATCGCCTTGCAAGAGAATTCGACTTTCTTTTGTTTTCATGAACCCGGTTTTTGGTCGATCTTCAAATTTATGAGTCAAGACACATGGCCAAACATGGTCGTAATATTCATCAACCTCATTTTCACTTGCAAAGAAATTCTGAAGATGATGTTTCTCAACCACATGATCCCAAGTCCATGAGCCAGGATCCGCGAATAATCCTTTTCCAACTGTTGGTATGTCTTCTATTTGCCCGGAAATTTCTTCCGCAAGCTTGAGATACTCGAAGATTTCATCCTTCAACAAAACACCAATCTTATAGGTACATAGTATGCGTGGGTTGTCCACTACATCTTTGTCATAAGCCTCCATTAAATCTCCAACTTTCTGAGAATCATGATCTCTTCTAAGCATCATTTCAGTCAATTGAACTTTTTTACTTTTTAAACTAGGATCTGATTTTCTATTGAGCTCCTTGGGATGGACAAAATAGGCCGCTCCATTTAGCAGACTATCATATTTCAAATTATTTAAGTATTTGCTGTTCATCCTAATTTATCTTAACAAGGGCTCCCTGTAATCCTACCATTGCAGAACCTTTAACGTCTACTTTAGCACCTGAAATTTCTGCAGTAGTTTTTGCTATAGATTTTATCGACAAACCAGCCATGTCCAGGGCCATTGCAGCGTCCACACCAATATTACCTTTGGAGGTTATATTCGTCTCTTTGAAGCTGTCAAGGGTGATCTTCTTTTTACTTTTCACTTCAACGTTTCCCGATGCTTCCACGATAACATCTTTGGCTACTATTTTCACAGTCCCATCACCCACATTTAAATGAATCTCACTTCCGCCACCACCATCAGTCTCCATTGTGATTTTATTGCCGGCATGCAGAGTCATTTCTTTTGGGGCTGACAATCGAATGGATTCTTCAACATCGTCAAATTTCAATTCGTTTCTTCCTACTGATTTGAAACCTTTGAATTTGTTTTCAGGATCAAACCACTCAGGTGCCGCTTCGCCGTGATACATGCCTGATAGCACGTAAGGCATATCTGGATGATTGTTTTCAAACGAGACCAATACTTGATCTCCAATTTCTGGAATAACATAGAATCCTTTATCCTTTCCAGTGTAAGGGGAAGCAACTCGAATCCATGGTGTGAGAAGCCCATCTGCTTGCCATAACAATTCGACTTTTACTCGACCCAATGAATCCGGATCATTGGTGTCCTTCACAATGGCCAATTGCGTTTCACAGAATGGAGGTTCAGGAATACTGCTGAGTGGCGGCAATCCCAATTCTGCAGGAATAGCCTCAAAGCTATTAGAATAATCTCCTCCCTGTCCTACACTATGTGAAGCACGTATGACAATATAATCACCGTAATCTTCTCCTATGCTTTTGTCTTCTACAGTAATTTTAACCCCAGGGCAAATCTTGCATGCGGCGCTCACTCCATTCATAATGACAATTTCGTCTGCTGCAATTTGCTCTCGACGTTTTGCCAGCTTTTTAAGATCTGCCGCTAACGTATCTGTTTGAATATTGACAGAAGGGGTTTCTGTGTAAATTTTACTCTTAGCTTGTTCCCAACCAGCATTTCCAATATCCCCAAGTCGTACCCTGTTTGGCGCATCTTCAGATGTAACTTTATTCGTTCTATAATCATATGCTTTAAGCTCAATCTTCGTTGGCGCAGATTGCACGGCTAAATCAAAATAGCGCATCCCGTTTTCTCCAAAATCCAAATCAATAGTCTCACCCCCGCCAGGTTTTCCAAAATACATATTCAGTCCATTGTAATAGAACCATTCACCATATCTACTGGCCAACCGATTGATAAAATCGAATGCACTTTCTTTATACTGGACGGTATAAGGCATAGCCGCGGTTTGATGCTCTGGGGCAATGGAAGGTGCTTCAGGGAAGGCACTTTCATATGGTTTCATGACCATATCTACAATTTCCTGCAAACCAGTATCTGTGAAGGATTGAGTATGTGGACCATCGTCCATGACTATGGTCGGGCTATGGCCTTTCACTACCAATTCCCCAGTTCCACTTTGTCGCGATAACTCTAAGGATGTGACAATACCCTTAAAGACATCATCCACTGGCATCACGTCTACATCAACATCATCATGATTATCAAAACCAATGTTCACCGTTTCTCCAATCCAAGAATTAGTTTTTTCCAAAAGGACCCCTTTTTTGGCATCCTGCCGCAGTCGGATCTCAAAAGTATGATGTCCACCAATTTTCTGATTGATATTCACGCTGGAAAAATCGTGATCTGAGAGTCTGCTTCCTCCAATAAAAATTGATGTCCGAATCATGATTTCTTGGTGTTGATTATCTTAAATTTGGTTCAAAGTCGCTCTGGTTTCTTAGCCCAAGAGTTCATGCCTTTTCTCCAAAATATTTTGGTCTTAATTTCAATTGATCCCTGGGTCATTTTGATGCCAGCTTTCATGACTAAACGATTAACCTGACTAGGATCATTTACAGTCCAATATGAAAGCGTAAAGTTGTCGAGAATTAACCCTTCGTTTGATAATTAACAGTGACAAATGATCGTCATCATCCACATTAGAATCCAGACCTGTATTTTCTAGAATCCTTTGTACAATATTCGATAGCGTCCTTTTGGACATTTCGTCACCGTCATAGTCTTATATCCATCGTTTATCGTGAAAACAAGACAAATAATATTACATTCAAGCCATTCATATCCATCCTATCGATGGGCTGGCTCAATTGCCGATTTTTTTCATATAAATCAGCAAGTTGTCTCTCCATTCAACTTTTCGAAAAGAGAAATTTGGTTATCCAAAACAATGTGATGGAGTTGGAAGAATGAAAAGACTCATCCTCAATTTTATTGAAATTAGACAGCATTCTCGTTCAAAAACGCGTTTTCCAAACATTGAATATGCGTCAATGTGCAATTAGCAAGTACTCTCATCTTCGTCAACACTATGAGAAATAAAACTATTCTTAGAATTTTAGAAAATAATAAAAGGCAAGCCGCGCATTAAAAAATGCCCCGCTTGCCTTTTAAAGTAGTTATTCGCTATCAGGCCATTTCATCTTGAACTCAACTCCTGAAACTTTGATTATTTCAGCTGTGATCTCAAATGACTCAACAGTGTTAGATCCCATACCTTGAGAATTGTAGTTCTCTCTGTATCCAACAACGTATGCATTTTCAAACTCAATTTTCTTCAATTCTTTAGTTTGATCTGCGTCTCTGTAGATGGTAATTGATCCAGCTTTAGCCAAATCTTGGGTGCTCATCCAGCCAATAATCTTTCCGGTCATTTCCTTTTCGTCAGAACGAATAGTGATGCCAATAAAACCATTTCTTACAACTTTCGTTGGTTGTCCTTTTTCAGGATCAGTGGCCCTTGAGAATGAGTAGTTTAGGTCGATGACCTGAGCTTTGGCTCCCTCTAATTCCAGAACGGCCGTATGCGCTGCAGCTGCCATAATAATTAATTTTTAGTGTGTAATTAAAATAAATTTTTTCTACTTAACGTCGCTTAACTCTGATTCAGCACTTCGATCCTTCGCCTTCAATGCGTAAACGAATGTTCGAACAGCCCACAGAGGTTGAATGTCAATTTGAACGTCAATTCGATCTGGAACTTTACTATTCCATTCAAACTGAGTTACTTTGCCAGAAGTGATAAGCTTTTGCTCCACCAATTGGTTCAAAAAGTCCTGAACAGTTTCTCTAACGAAATTTGCCTTTGGACGATCAAGAGTTTGACCCGTAACCTTTCCTAAGTAATGACGAAGAACACGATTCACATAATCGAAAGTTCGCACTACTGGATATCTCTTAAGCGCATATTCCGCTCCATCAAAAGCAGTACATGAATCATAAACCATGTCTTTGTCATATGCATTCATGGTAGAGTTCAAACCCATTTCCGACAAATCCGATACTTCTTCCTGATTCGTCTTGTAAGCAAGTCCTTGACTTCCAGAAAGTGATCCATGCATCTCACCCATAATAGGCTGTGAAATTTTCTCTGCATACATCTTGCCTGCAACTGCCATGGCTACACTACCTCTCAAATCTTCATCCGTCTTCATTCCGTCATGTTTCCCGCGAAGAGTAATGTGATTCGCAAACATGATAACTTTACTGTGAAAACTTTCAGAACCATTAACACCAGCCCATTTCTTAGATTCTCTTTCTTCAATCGCTTCTTCAACGCTATCTGTATCAGCAAAATCTGTGAGGAGACTCATCTTTGCATCACCACAAAGTTTTGCATAACGCTCGATTAGATCCTTTGGTCGCTTGCTCTTCCACAGTTCAGGCATAACAAGCATTGAAAATGCTTTTCGTTGATCAACAGACTTTGATTCACTAAGAATCGTATCCTCCACAACTTTGTAAACTGCATTAGAATCAGCATCCAACAATGTTTCTGAATTCACATTGAATAGTCTGATATTCTTGGCTTGCTGAGGTGCTGCGTTGCGAAAAAACGTTTCCAATTCGCGGAAAGTTCTTTCTACATCACGCGATGCACCAACAATCTTGTCCATGTTTTCATTAACCAATTCTTCATTCTGGTCCAACTTATGCTGAGCCAATGTTTTCAAGGTTTTATGCTCCGATACTTTACCATCTTTAAGAAATCCAAGGTAAGCATCGAGACGTTCTTTCAAATCGCCTCTTTCTTCTACAAGATCCTCATCTTGCAAAAATCTCTTCTTTTTGCCTTTTGCTTCTGGCGAAAATTTCACAAGATTATCGGCCAAGGGGCCCAATAACTCTTCGAAACCATCAAATTTTTCAAGTCTATCAAAAGCTTCTTCTGCAGGAATTGAGGTAGCAGCTCCTGCTTGTTTTTCTTGAGATTCTAATCCAGCACCTTGTGCTTCTAAGTTTTCTTCTGGAAACTCCATTCTACTATTCTTTATAAATGAATGAATCTATTCTTCGGTGCTTGGCAAACTTTCCGCCAATTCACTGACCACACTTTCAAGTGCAGCAATTATTGCCTCTCTAGCTTTGGGATCATCCAAAGCTTTTCTGAATTGAGCATTCTTGTCAATTCGATCAATCAATGCCGAACTTGCAGAAAACTCAGCCTCAAGCTTGCGCAATACAGGTGAGTTCTTTTTAATATTCTTTGGTGAAAAGCCTTCAACCCCACCTTGAAATTTAATGACCTCAGTTGACTCAGGGTTATCCGGATTTCCAGTCTTAATAGACACCTTTACCTCTGGCTGAGTAAACGCCATGACGTCTTCAGTCGACTTCAGAAATTCCGCAGGAATTTCTTGAGGCTTGCGTGGTCCATTTTCACCCTGCAATGGCAAGACCATTAATGTGTTGTTTGTTGGCAACAGCACAAGTCCTGAATTCGTTTCTTCAGGAACATCCACTGGGCCAATCATATTGTATCTTACGTCTCCCATTGTATATTAAGTTAAGGGTTTGCCACTTTAAAATTTAGCACTCTTATATCTACTTTATAATTGTCGATTTCCTTTTCTAAACTTTCTATTTCTTTTTCTAAATCATCGATCTTTTCCTGCTGACTTTCATCTCCAGTGGCGTCTGCCAGATCCTTTTCCAATTGCGCAATTTGGTTCTCCAATCCCAGAATTCTTCCGTCAAACTGGTCCCTGATATCACTTATCGAATCTCGAAGCTCCTGCACTTGGGCTTCTCCATTGCCACCTTTAGATGTTCCCATAGCCCAGAGAACTACGCTCACCATAGCCACGATGATTCCTAGGATAGCAACCAAACGCCATAGGGCGCTACGTCTTTGATTTCTATTTAAAACTTCCATCTATGTCGCCTCTTGCAATTCTTCTTTGGTAATATCCCAGACTAAACTTTTCTCCGCATCCAAAGTCAGGTGGACACGATCACCACGTCCAACTTCACCCATTATAATCTTGTCGGCCATTGGTGGAGTTAATAAAGTCTTGATCGCACCTTTCAGCGGTCTAGCTCCGTAAACAGGAGAAAACCCAATTTCGATCATGTGATCTTTAACTTCATCCCCAACAGTGAGCTCAATGCTATGCTGCTTTCTCAAAAGCTTGACAAACTTATTGTAGTGTATGTCCAAAATCGTACGAGCAACTTCTTCTGTTATTGGTCGGAAAGGCATTATTTGAGAATCGACTCGTCCCAAAAACTCATCCTTAAAATGCCCCGAATCACGTAAAATTTGCTTCAATTCATCCGGCTCTGGATCTCTTCCAGAATTGAAAACATCCACAATATCGTGCGCTCCTGCATTCGACGTAAAAATGATAATCGTATTCGAAAAATCAGCCATTTTCCCCTTCTTATCTTGAAGTCGACCATCGGTCAACATCTGAAGGAAAATACCGTAAATATCTTGGTGAGCTTTTTCAATTTCGTCAAAAAGAACTACCGAATAAGGATGCTTTCTTACGTTGTTGACAAGGATTCCGCCTTCCTCATATCCAGCATATCCCGGAGGTGCTCCCAATAAAGTCGCCACAGAATGAGACTCCTGAAATTCCGACATATCAAACCTGATCATCGCGTCTTCGTCATCAAACAACAACTCAGCAATAGCCTTCGCAAGTTCTGTCTTTCCTGTTCCAGTCGGTCCAGTAAAGAAAAAGATTGCTCCTGGTTCATTTGGCTCTTTCAAATTGGCTCTAAACGTTTTCAGTCCACGAGCGACCTTCTCAACCACCAAATCTTGACCTACTACACGTTTCTTTATAATGCTCACCGCATTCTGCAACTTTTCTAGCTCATTGGTCTGCATTTTCCCAAGTGGAATGCCTGTCTTGTAAGCTGTAATTGCTTCCAAGTCAAGCTCATCAACAGATTCCTTCTGAGCTTTCGTCCATTCCTTCAATTTAGAAATGGTGCCGGTTACGTTTTCTGATAATTCCTCTTGTTCAGAAAACCGACCAATCAATAGCTCACTTAAGTTCTGCTTCAAATTTTGCAGAGCTCCTGATTCCGTGATTTCGTTTTCAAGACCCTCTTCAACTTTTTGGATCACAGCGCTCGACGTCGCATTCATTTGAACTGCACAAGCCATAGTGAAATCCATAAGCTCAATCGCCGATGCCGGCAAGTGCTTGTCTTTTATGTACTTCTTGGCTAAGGACACAGCCTTCGGTAAAGTTGCCAATTCGATCCCTATTCCATGAAATTCCGAATATTTTTCAGTCAGACCCTTCAGCATTTGAACTGCTGTAATTTCGTCTGGCTCCTCAATTTTAAGTCGCGAAAATCGGCGATTAAAAGCTGAGTCCTTTTCAATGTACTTTTGGTATTCATTCTGGGTAGTCGCACCGATTAGCGTGATCTCCCCTTTAGATAGTTCAGGTTTTAGCAAATTGACAATACCAGAACCGGTTGGCCCTTTCTCATCAAGTAAAATATGAATTTCATCTATAAACAAAATAGACTTGCCCTCGGTGCCTTTTATAGCTTCCAATACAGACTTCATTCTTTCCTCTACTTCGCCCTTGAATGCGCCAGCCACAAGCTTACCACTTATATCAAGCTCGTATACAACAGCGTCCTTAAGTCGCTCCGGAACTACGCCTTCCTCAATTCTGAGTACCAACCCTTCAACAATCGAAGTCTTACCCACTCCGGGCTCGCCAACGATCATGATGTTCGGAGAAATTCTCTTTCCAAGAATTTCGACCATTTGTTTTAGTTCCAAATCTCTACCTAGCACAGGATCAATCTTCCCGTTTTTGGCTTTTGCATTTAGATTCTCGCAGTACCTATCTAAGACATCCGCTCCTTCACCGAAAGAATGTTGAGCTCCATCTTGTGAGCCTCCACTTTTCATGGATTCCATTGGAGCTTGCGCTCCTTTAGAGTTCCTCCAATCAACAATCTCATACAATGCCAAAGGCAGTCGTCGCATTATCTCCTCAGAGTAAACGACTCCAGGGGTAATGATTGCTTCCAATAAATCCAAAGGATAAATCTCGTCATAGCCATAGCGAACTCCGAGTTTTTGAACTTCTTTATAAACAATTTGTGCAGAATCATCCGCTTTCGGGATGGCAACATACCTCGGAGACTTAGGGATCTCTTTCACCCTGTCCAGTGCCCAATTACGGAGCACAATACGGTCTACTTTTACATCATCGAAAAAGCTAACCAAGTCTAAATCGTCATCACAAAGTGACCACAATATATGAGAGGCAGAATATTCTATATGGCCATATTCTAAGGCCAATTGTTCACAGAGTCTAACCACTTTTGTGGTTAGAGTCGATAGTGTTTTTTCAAACATAGTGCAAGGAAAATAGTCTTGAGGACACACCTAACTAGAATGCGCTCTGTAAAAATAGTCTTCTTAATTTGAAATCCAAATCAAATCGCACTTTTCGACATATCCAAAGATGATATTCATATAAAACCGCAACTAGCCTCATTTATTCTCGTTGTTTTCCCGGGCTAACAAAACCCCTTCATCCAAAGTCCAAGGCAATATATTCAAGTACTAATGATCTACCTAGGGTACAATAATATAACCTCCTCATATTTACCTTGAACGATTTAATAGTTTACGTTGATGTTGGATTCAAATCATAAATTACAGAGGATTCAAAAAATCACCAAATAATCAAGGGGTTTAATTTTATTCCATCCTTAGATCTTTTAAGATTCTTATGAACTTGTTCAAGTAACCAAGCGAATCGTGAAGCAACTATATTTTAGTAACAAATTAAGGTGGCACTCTCCAACTTATTACTCCAAAGACAAAACCAAATCCTACGTACCTTCGCCCCATGTTTGAACTTGGAGCGATAAAAGCCTATGAACTCATTGATGCTGGCAACGGTGAGAAGCTAGAAC
>JBLHIB010000032.1:0-29210 GCA_047615865.1 Gammaproteobacteria bacterium | reverse complement strand
GCATATTCAATCACAAAAAAGACCTTTTTTTTTATCAATTTCCGGTCATTTGGAATGATGAAAAACGAGCCTATTGGCAAATGATTGAGTATATATCCAGCAGGACAATTAAGATAGTGGCCTATCGGATTCGGTCGAAATTGTGTTCGTTCACAGCGAAAAAACATTTGCCAGCGGCTAAAAAAAGCGCCAAAAAGCCTACCTATCTCGATTTTCTCAATCTCCTCTTGAGACTAATAATCCACAGACACATCCCGATGAATGCTAGAGGTTCCAGAATAACGAAGATCCAAATATTGATCTCCTCATAACTCATGCCTATAGCGGCCGCCCAGACTTTTAATAGATCAACACAAGATTGGAATAGTTCGTTCATGTTTCAGTAATTGGGCAGAATCAGATAATGACAAATTTAATCGAATCCATATTTTCCTGCGATTCCAAACAAGCGACATTTCCTGGTATGGTTTACAGTCAATTGTAGCGATCGATATATCAACAAGACAATCACCAGAATCGGGATTGGGAAGACAAGCTCCTAATAACAAATAATTATCTGGGCCAAAAGCACTAGACGCTCTCTAGACGGCATTTAATATTTCCGCGCGTGCTTCAACGTAAAATCGTGATGCTTCCCGACACTTTTTGAGCGTCGTAATTGACACCGCTATACTTGATAAGGTATGAATAGATGCCATTGGGAACATAGTGAGTTTCGCCTTCTGTGCCTCCTATCCAAATGTCACTTAGGTCGGTTGAATGCCAAACTGTTGTTCCCCAGCGGTCGAAAATGAAGAGCTCATACTCTACGATACCGTCGCCAACGACAAACCAGTTGTCATTGATCCCGTCACCGTCAGGAGTGAATGCATTTGGCACATATAAAGTCAATGGAGCGAGGACTAGATGATGAACAACATCGGAACAACCCAATTCATTGGTAACCGTAAGCCAAGCAGTATACTGACCTAAGCCGTCATACGCTTTGATTGGAGAAAACTCCGTACTATTGGTTCCATCACCAAAGTCCCAAAAGTACTCGCAACCTTCGCAAGGGTCAGGATCAGTGAGGGCTAAAAACTGAACTTCAGATTCCGTATAAAAATTCATTTCGAAATCGGCTGTTACATCTTGAACTTCAACGGTCATTTCGGCATATCCAATTCTTCCACAAATGTCTGTGGCTGCGACTTCATACATGGTAGAAATTGAGGGATCCACTTGCACATTCACATCATTACTCGAGGAATGGGTCCAGAAATATATAAATCCACCTTCTCCGCCAAAAGCTTCGGTGTGCAATACAACGGCACTGCCAAAGCATATAGAGGTATCGGCAGTGAGTTCAACAACTACTGGGATATCAGGAATGTAATAGGTCAATGAATCAGTATGCTCATAACCACAAGCATCTGATACGGTGCAGTAAATCATGTCCGTTTCGTAAGTCTGGTGAGACAGCGATGAAGCTGTTGATACTACTTCACCTTCTACCGTCCAAACAAAACTAAAATCGGGAACTCCATCTGTAACAGAGACATCCAATTGGGTGAGATCTACACATGATGCGTATACATCCTCGCCTAAGTCCACGACAGGGGCAATGCTTTCAATTGTTACTAGAATAGAATCTTGAACCGACTGATTGCAATTGTCTGAGACATTAAAGAATATTATTGTAGACTCGTTGTTTTGGAAAGTAAGACTCTCCTCTGTACCTAAGTTTGAGCCATCGCTCGACCAACTATAAGTGAATCCCGGGGATCCTCCAGAAACTGAAGGTTCAAATTGGAAAATCTCTGTACATGGCCCAGAAACTTCATCTATCAATGACACAAGCAATTCAGGCGCGATAATTACTATTTCAATGTCTTGAGAAACCTGAGTCCCACAATTGTCGCTGACTTCAACGGTGAGCGTAATATTGACATCTCCGTTAACGGTATAAGTAGGTTGATAATCCATCCACATTCCGTTTTCATACCAGGTATACCATACTTGTCCGCTTCCAGTAACAACTGGCTCAATAGTGACTTGACCACCGCAATTGATCTCAATCATGGACGCCACCTCAAGGGTAAGCTCAGGAACATCATATTCCACGTTCGTGCTTGCTATAGCTGCGAAACCACAGCCATCCGTAACCTCGATATTGATTTCTTCTGCTTGGGTCCAAGAATTCACCCACAATGTATTCCCAAATCCAAAAAGACCAGCTCCATCCTCGTCAGTCCATGCGTATGAATAATCCCCATCTCCACCCTCAGCTGTTGCCGTGACTTCGACTCCGTTGTCGCAGCCAACTATAAAATCTATTGGATCAAGGGTAACTGTCAGATTTGGAAGATCTAAGACAGTAATATTAAAATCGGCGTCATCAGAAGGCATGCCACATGTATCGGAAACAATTACGTTATACGCTGTTGTGGTGAGTGGTGAGACATTGATAAGATCGGTGATTTCGGTGGTGCTCCATTCATAAGAAAAGTTGCCATAGCCTCCGGTAATTAGTGGCTCCAAATCAATGGATGTATTCAAACATATCTCTGCATCAAATCCCTCGACCACCATTGGGTCTGGAATGTCGGAAATGTAAAATTCAAATGTCGAATTTACCCCTCCACCATTGCAAGCGGCTAAGTTGAGAATATTGAAATGAACGAGCTCCGGGCCTTCTGTTATTCCATCAATTATCCCAGACACAGGGAATGAAACTACAGACACACCTGGGGCAAAGAACACTGTATCGGGTAATTGCGTGTAATCAACACCATTTAGGGCCTCGCCTTCGTATGTAATTATTACCATTTCTTCAATCTCAAGGATCGACATTTCAGGCCGCGTAAAAGTTAATACTGCCTCACCGCAATCTTCATAAATCGTATTTGCCTCAGGACCACCTACGTCGATACTCAAGTCAATTTGAACGACAGCGTTACTAGAAAAACTTCCGGCTTCCAAAACAACAATTGACTCCAACCCTGAATCTGAACCATCGGCAATTGCCAACTTGATATGGTAGGTTTCTCCGCATTGAACGGGGCTATTAGCGACGAATAAATGAGTGTATCCATTCACACCAATACCTTCATTGGGAAATTGATTGTCTACATAATATTCCTCGTTGAGTACATTATTTACTGAACTAATCGTGATTGGCAATGGCGGATTGGAATCAGGAACCCCAGCAATGTTAATCGCGCCGTCAGGAAAACCAACAGGACTATTGAACGGCCCATTTAGACCGGGACCAGAAAGTAAAAAGGCAAAAATATCGTTGTATTGGGAATTGACAAATACTAAGTATTCATCAGACCCAAAGCTGTAATTAAAACTTACTGTATCGCCCGTTGCAACAAAATCAAATTCAAGAAGGCAAACATCAAACATGCCTCCAACAACAAAGTCCTGCCCTATGAGTGGTGGGACCGAATTGGCAATGGCTAGTAAATCAGGTTCTCCGAGAACTCCTTCATCAAATGGGATAGTTTGGGCCTCTCCGACCTGTGCATTCAAAGCACCTTCAGTTGAAAGCACAAGCCCTTCGCCAACGGGGAAATCTGTTCCCTCCCCTTCTGTAAGAAAACCCAGCTGAACCATGGAACCAGTGAACGTAATATTTGTTGCTTCAACGCCTGTACCGAGCAATATATCATTGACATATTCTTCGATGGTGAACGATTGATCAATTTGAACTTGACCAATGGCTAATGTGCTAGCGCCTAAAACCAAACACAATGTAAAAAATCTCTTCATTTACTCTATTCTTACAGTTCCTGAACAAAAGACCACTAAATTAAGGTACTAGTTGCATGTAGCTATATTAATAATCACAAAGTGTTGGACTTTCAGCCAAATCCTACGCCAATGAGGTTTTAGTCCTGTTTTAACCACCGCGAATAACAGCTAAGTTTCGGCGAATACTTGACATCTCCAACGACAGGTCTCTACCTGCACAATTTTTCTTCACATTTCCGTTTGCATTAAAGATTGATCTTGCTCTTGAAAGCAAATCTTTTGGTTTAATTTTGCCTCGCAAATTCAACGCTATGAACAACAAGACATACCTCGCCATCATTGGCATATTGCTACTGGTAACCGCTGTACTGGGATATAAACTATTCTCTTCAACGGAAACTGTTGGCCAACAAGGAATCGCAATTGAAGCGGGAGAGTTTGAGCGTGAAAGGCTCGAGTTAGATCTTGAAAGAATGTTGATCAGTTACGACACGTTGAAGACCAATAATTCTCAGCTCACGGCCGAAATGTCTGCACAACGTGCCGACATTGAAGGATTGCTAAAAAAAGTAAAGGATAAGGATTGGTCGATTCACAAATTGAAGAAAGAGGCTTCTACTCTCCGGGACATCATGAAAGGTTATGTTGTAACGATAGATTCTCTCAATACAATGAATCAAGAACTGCTAGCCGAAAACGGAGTTCTTTCAGGCCGTATTCAAGACGTGGAGGCACAAAAAGCAGATTTAGAAACCCGCCAATCTACAATGGAGAACATCATTGAGGAAGGTCAGGTACTGAAGGCCAACTTGATCACTAGCAAAGGTATTCGTCTAAGAAGTAGTGGCAAGCAAGTGGATACACAGCGAGCCACTAAAACACAAATGATTAAGACGTGCTTCACGCTATATGAGAACAGAATTGCCAAACCTGGAGACAAAGATCTTTACGTACGAATTATTGGTCCAGACGCGCAGGTATTGGCCGCGGGCGACAATGTAAACTTGGAATTTGCTGGAGAGATGTCAAATTACAGCGTCAAAAGATCCATAGACTACAACAATGCCGAAATGGACGTATGCGTTTTCTACAATGTAGCTACCGAATTACCTGCTGGAGATTACAAGGTCTTCATCTACGAAGGAAGTGTAGCTATTGGCCAAACAGATTTAAGCCTGAAATAGTCAGCCCTTTTTCTTCCCAGTAAATATTGGAATATACCCGCCTACCACAACACTTCTTTCGAAGAATTGAATGTTTTGACTAGCTCTGCTTGATGCTTCATTTTGAATGATGATATCTGGCAACCAGCTACATCCGTACTGAGCTTGGTATTGAATAAACAGATACTGGAATAACTCCAATCGCGCCCCTAAAAGCGCTGAGACGCCTCCACCAGATACGTGCAGCCAATTGGCATAATTCTGGCCGAGGAAAGTCATATCAGTCCAGGGCACAATAACACCTGCGCTAAGTCCGGCGTTCAAAGCCAGTCCAACGCGACCTTCCCACGTACTCCAAATTGGAACTCGTCTTTCAAGTGCCAATCGAACAAAATTGAACCCATTGGTATGCTCGAACATTAGAAAGCTTCGATCGATGGCAATGTTGTCATCACTGTAACTCCCACCGTATTCTTCTGATAGGGATGGATCGATAAATCCGTTGATTTTTACGACTTGGTCTTGGTAGATCTTGTATTTCATATGATCCCATCCTAGGGATAGGGCCCAATTTTCCTTGAAGTAATAACCTAACCTGACATTGAACTGTGGAATCGTCAATTGCTGCGGATCTAAATATACTTTGTTACTATAGGGCGAAGGTCCATCTTCTGCCGAAACTTGTTCAAGCGTGAAGTCAAACCCTTCACCTACAAAATGGATGTCCGATTTATCGAAGTATGCGCGATTATATCCCCATGTTAGATATAGCGAACCCTTCTTAGGCTTGAGGTTTTCAACTCCCATTTGGGCGTCAGTCGCAGTTGGAAGGAAGAACAAAACAATGGCAAACGAAATAATAATTCTCATGTATCGATTATTGGGACAAATGTAGCACAACCAACTGACCTATTGGACATATGACACAAGAAGAACTAGGCGTTTTAGGCGAAATAATGGCCCAAAAGCACTTGATAAATAACAGCTACGAAATTTTAGATTTGAACTGGCGATTTCACAGATATGAGCTCGACATCGTAGCTCGAAAAGGAAACTGGATCTTATTCGTCGAGGTGAAAACTCGAGAAAACAGCTATGCTGGAGAGCCGTGGGAGGCAGTAAACCGCCAGAAACAAAACCGGATCATTTTGGCAGCCAACGAATATTTAATCATCAAAGACATAGCGCTAGATTGCCGATTTGATATTATATCGATAGTCCACAATTCAAAATATTCTCGTCTTGAGCACCTTGAAGATGCATTCTACCCACTAAGCCGCTAGGAAAACACATTTCTACTTATTCTTCAACCCCAAAGTGCGTATCTTTGCGGCTGTCTTATGAAACGATCTAATCCCGCCGGCAAATTCGCTGGCAAGCCTAAGAGCAAATCCACTGACAAGCCTAAGGGTAAGTCAGCAGGAAAGCCAGGTAAAAAGCCCGCTGTTCAACGCCGAGCTAAAAGCATCACAGACCTCAAGCCTCGAGAGGCCTCTCAAGGTCCAAAAAGGAAAGTTCCTGTCGACGATGGAAAAATCCGTCTGAACAAGTATTTATCCAATGCTGGTATTTGCAGTCGGCGAGAAGCTGATGTCTTAATCGGCACTGGTGTTGTTTCCGTGAACGGTGAAATTATCACCGAATTGGGATATAAAATCAATCCAGCAGACAAAGTAAAATATGACGGCGCTTCGATTCAAGCCGATAAGCTCCGCTACATTTTGCTCAACAAGCCTAAGGATTACTCTTCGGCCATTGATTTATCACCTGGCAAGAAAACTGTCATGATGTTAGTCAATGATGCTTGCAAGGAGACTGTTTTCCCTATTGGCAAGTTGGACCGACAAACCATGGGTCTTCTCCTTTTCACTAACGATGGTGAACTGAGTAAAAAACTCACCTCATCTTCTGTAGATGTTGAAATGCTCTACAATGTCGCTCTTGCTGAAGTTGTCAAAACCAAGCATATCCACTTGATGCGCCACGGAGTTGAGCTCGAAGATGGCTTATTCCAAGTGGATGAAGTTGACTATGTAGGTGATGGGCAAGATCATCGAAAAGTGGGTATTAGAATCAAAAGTGGTAAGCCGATGGTTGTCCGCCGATTGTTCGAATACTTCGGCTACACAGTTGTCAAAATGGACCGCGTTATTTTCGCCGGACTTTCAAAGAAAGATTTAACAAGAGGACGTTGTCGGCATTTGACCGAGCAAGAAATTGGTTTCCTCAAAATGCTGAAATAAATTTATTCCATGTTCGCCCCAATTCATCGCTTCGCCCAAGCTTCGCTTATATTTGTCTTCATAGTGATCATTGCTGGAAGCGTAGTTAGAATGACTGGAAGCGGCATGGGTTGTCCTGATTGGCCAAAATGCTTCGGCTATTACATCCCTCCTACTGATTCGGAGCAGGTAACATGGGCCACTGACAAATCTTTCGAAGAAGGTCAAATGGTGGTTTACCAAGAGTCTTTGTGGCAAGCCAAATCAAACTTCAAGACTGGAAGTCAAATCGACCTCAACAATTGGGAGCGTTATGACAAACACGACTACGCCCATTTCAATCCGGTGCATACGTGGATTGAATATATCAATCGACTAGCTGGAGCATTGACTGGAATCCCTGTTCTACTCATGTTCATCACTGCGATCTGGCATGGTCGAAAGACTAAAAAATGGAAGATCTTTTGGTGGAGTGCAATCGTGCTATTTTTTCTGGGTTTCGAGGCCTACCTAGGTAAGCTGGTCGTGGATGGAAATCTAATACCAGGACATATCACCATGCATATGGCTGGTTCGGTAGTGCTTCTAATATTTCTTGTGGCCATTTTGCGCGAAACAGCTGTCGCCAAGACCTACTTAGATTTGCGTAAGCCAACCAAATGGATACTATGGGGCCTCCTGGGACTTTCGGCTCTTCAGATATTCTGGGGAACACAAGTGCGCGAAGAAGTGGACATACTGCTCAAGGCAGCAACGCAAAGATCATTGCTAATAGACCTGCTCCCTAACATTTTCAAACTGCACCGCTCTTTCAGTATATTAGTTGTGTTGATGCACGGTCTGTTTTTCTACAAATTGTATAAAGCGGGAGTGCACAATACATGGGTGACTGCATTAGCGGTTTTGCTAGTTGCGGAGGTACTTGCTGGAGTTACTTTAAGTTACTGTGGGATGCCGGCCGGAATGCAGCCAATACATTTATTCTTCTCGCTCGTCATGATCACCATTCAATTCCACCTGATCTTGATCTCAGGCAGGGCGAAAATTTACGTGAACTAGTTTCTAGCGACGGCTTTGATGATGTCAAACTTCAACGAGAATACATTCGAATAAAGGGCGACACTTTGATCACCGATATCAGACAATGCATAATCCAAGACAATGCGTTGAAAGCGAATTCCAATACCAAAATTCGGCTGAAGGGAATAAGCATTTCCCCCATCGGCACTAGTTTCTTTTTGAATGTTACCCAATCCTCCTCTGACGAAGATCTTTTGGTTGTAACCTAGCTCTATCCCCATGTGTGGATCCATGCTTATTGGATTGGCACTCACAAGAACATTTCTCTTTCCATCTGTCGTAAAATCCAGATTGATCTCAGGCATTATGCTGAACTTTTTAAGATTGAAAGTCCGCGCTGCGCCAAGAACAATTCGGGGTAAAGTCAGCTCAACTGAATTTTGTGGAATTTCGTTGCCCGTTAGTTCAAAGACTTCTTTCGTGCGATCATCAAGCTTGGTGACCCATGAATTGAATGTGGTGGTAATATCTCTAGCCAGGAGGCCAAATTTCCAACCCTTGTGATCGTATTGAAGTCCACCATCAATACCGAAACCATATGCATTAGCAAAGTCGCCTACGTGGCGATAAATCACCTTAGCATTCACGCCAACCGTGAGAGGGGATTTTAGCTTCTTAGCGTAGGATACGATAAATGCATAATCTGCTGCTGAAAACGAGGTAATGCGATCATAATCTATATTTCCTTCTGCATCAATCAGTTCAGTTGTGTTGGGAATATCATCTACTCCAAAACGAATCACAGATAAAGCAACTGCTGAAGTGCTATCGATTCGCTTCCCAATAGCGGCGTAATCAAACTTCGCTATACCTGCAAAATATTCGGCATGCATGGCTGTAACCTGCATGTCTGACTCAATCCCTATGAGCCCCGCAGGATTCCAATAACCTGCAGTAACATCGTTTACCGATCCTACTACTGAATTGGACATTCCTAATGCACGTGCGCTTACACCAATGGCAAGGAACTCATTCGAGTATTTCCTTGTCAATTGAGCATTTAAAGGGCCTACAAGAGCACTTATCAGGAGAATTAGTATAATTGACTTAAGATGATTCATTCAAAGTTGTTGTTCGGTAACGACGCAATTAACTCAATATATCCGGAAATATTGTGTCAGTGATGGCAGAATCGGCCAACGACCTAACGTCAATAATATTCCCTCCGTAATAATTCTCAACTTTAAACTTCGTTTTTTGACCGGGAACAAGGACAACTGCATTCTCTGGAAATGAGTTTTTAAGTGCAAAAGATTCCACATTAGACGGAGAAGAAAATACATACACTTCACAGGCTGGAACATGGATTGGGCACAAACTAGTTTGGTAGGAATACACGTCGGTAACTTGCTTGGTAGGCAGTTCGTTTTGGACTGTTCTAAGACCAATTGTTGATGAAGGAAAGAGAACTCGCTCCTCTTGAATCAAATCTCTAAATTCTAGAGCTGATTTCACGATATCAGACTCATCTCCTATAAAACCGACAGGACCATGCTTCCTCAAGGCATCGGCAGTCCCTCCTCCCAAAGCGGCATATTTAAACTGGCCATGTATCTTTTGAGCGAAATAACTTTCAACTGAGTTTCTAGAAGTGAAGAACACCCAATCTAGACTTGAAGGCATCTCAAAATCCAGGTACTCAATATGAATAAGACTTTGCGCAATTAGATCGTGGCAGCCAGCGGCCAGATGCTTTTTTAAAACAGGGTAGTTTTGATCGCTACGAGAAAGGAAGACTTTAGCCATGATTGATTGTATTCAACCAACTCATTCCATCGGCAATCAGTCTATCACTGGAATCTCCTTTTAAATGGGTATAGTTAACCGGTTCATCAGGAGTTCTTGCATATGCTAGGTGAAGAGAATATGAACCATCCTGCTTTGTGCAATGGGCACCAAAGGGCAAATGACAGCCTCCTTGAAGCTTGTTCAGTAATTTTCGTTCAACTCCTATTTCTTCTTGGGCCTGTAAATCGTTGGTTTTTACCAAGATTGATTCTAGCTCAGAGTCGTCTTCTCGTATTTGTATTCCAAGCGCACCTTGTGCTGGGGCAGGAACAAAAATATTGGGATCAAGGTGAATAACGCGCAAACCAGTTAAGTCAACTTTCAAGCGTGCAATTCCTGCAGCGGCCAGAACAATGGCGTCATACTTCTCGTCCCTTAGTTTTTGAATGCGCGTAGGAACATTTCCTCGTAAATCTATAACCGAAACGTGAGGAGCATGATGAAGAAGTTGTGTTTTTCTTCGAATAGAGCTGGTGCCGACGACTGCTCCTTGACGCAACTCAAACACATCGTTTGCGCTAGCTAATTCTTCTCGAATAAGAAGTACATCCCTCGAATCTTCACGACCAGGAACTGAGGCAATTACAAGGCCTTCAGGCTGATCTGTTTCTAAATCTTTATGCGAGTGGACAGCTATATCTACCACCTTATTTAAGAGAGCATCTTCGATCTCTTTGGTGAAGAAGCCCTTGCCTTCGATCTTGTCAAAACTTAGATTTTGAATGCGATCACCTTTTGTTCTAATGATGTGTATCTCAGTGTCGCAGCCCAAGTTTTTGAGCAAATTCTGCATGTGATGTGCCTGCCAGAGCGCCAAATCACTGCCCCTGGATCCAATAATAAACTTTCGCATAATTAATGACTGGTGATTGCCTCGGTAATGACCTCTCGAGCCATTTTCATCGGCACGCTAATGTACTTCTTCTCCATGTAGGCGAGAACATTAGTTAAGGTTTCTCGGGCTTCTGGATCAAGCTTTTCTATCTCTTTAGAAAACACTTGCTCCACCGCTATAGTTTTGATGTCACGGATTTGCTGAGGAATTTCCCTCATAGCGACCTCAACGCGTCTTTGCTCAACAACCAAGTGATAATCGGCCATTGATTCGGCAATTATAGCTTCACACGCTCCAATTTCTTGGCGTCGCAATCCCAAATTATTTTCGACAGTCTTTTGGATGGAGTGCATGTTCACATAGTCAACATTGCATTCAAGCAAAATATCTTGGTCAACATCGTAAGGTAAAGCGAGGTCGACGAGCAGTTTGTGGCTATCATCTGAGCCTACAAGCTTCTTGTACATGATGAGGTCAACGACAGCCTCGGTTGCGCCAGTACAAGATACCAACACATCAAATCCACCTTCATAGTTATGAAGATCTTCCAGTCCAATTCCTTTTCCGCCAAACATTCTTGCTACACCTTGAGCAGCTTCAAGTGATCGATTGGCAACAGTAACATTGCGGTAGCCGGCTTTTACTAGAAACTTTGAAAAGCTTGTAATGATTTGACCTGCACCAACCAATATTATTCGGGCATTGGTTGAAATGTTCCGACTTTGTAGCCTCTGCCATGCCAAGAAAGCTATGGAAACTGGATTTTCCGAGATCGAGGTTTCAGTAAAGCAACGTTTTCCTGTTTCAATGACTTTTTTCATTGTCAAACGAATGGTGTCGCCAGAAATCTTGTTCACCCTGCAGAAATCTGCAGCTTTTCTCAATTGGGTTATGATCTCTTGTTCGCCAATAAGCATTGAATCCAATGAAGACGAGATTCGCATCAATCTTTCGACAGACGCTTCACCATTCAAGAGAATAAGCTCTTCTGCATCAAGTTTGAATCCTTGACTTTTCCCTTGCCACAACTCACCAATAATCGACATTGCACTTTCCTGTGTAATGTTCTCATTGCCAACCACTAGCAGCTCCACACGATTGCAGGTACATAAGTAGTACAACTCGGTCATGCCAAATTTGACCTTGATATTTTCGAGCATCTCTACTCTCCCTTCATCAGGAAGCAAGAAATTACCGATCATGCTCAAGTCAGAGCGATGGTGTGTAAGTGATATGGAATATAGACATTTCATGCCCTGTGTGATTCTCATGTGCTTCTAACGAATAGACCCCTGCAAAGGTCTGCAAGGGTCTATCTTTTATTGTCATACAATTGTCACCTGCACATGACAAAAATCACTTTAACAATCCGTGTCAAAAGCGCTTAAAAAGAAGAGCAGATCATCAGTTCCGGTGCTACCATCCTGATTAAAATCAATTTCGCAGCCCGACAAACATCCGAAATTTGACAAAAGAAGGAGCAAATCAGGGGTTGCCACATGGCCTGAGTTATCTAAATCGGCAGCGCATCCAGCAACATCAATATTCGTAAGCGTTACACATTGATTGCCGAACAATTCAGTTTCAGAAGTCGCAGCACCTGGAGGATTATAAATTGTTCCATCTGGATTTAACCTGCGAATTTGAAAATTGAAGCATGCCGCAACAGTTCCATCTGATGTGAACTGCGCCACCAATATCCTACCGTCGGCATCAATCGTGTTTTGTGGTATGCCGCCAGCAGTTGGCATAAGTACTCCACCCCCCACTATATCATTGAAGAGCAAATCACCACCGCTTTCCCAATTGGCAAAAGGAAGTACATCAGGGAAAACTGTCAAGATATTGCCCGCTGAATTGTCCAGGCCAATCGTGATCCATGAATCATAACCCAACTCTGGAATTATCGCGACTTGGCCAGAATTGATATTGACTGCAGTCGGTCCCCCATTTGTATTTTGATAGAATTGAGTCGGAGATGAGAAACTCATTGCAGTGAGAAAATCACCATAAATAATTTGCATTTCATAGTTAGCAGGAATCTCGGCATAAACACGATACGTTGATGGGGTAGCACCTAACTCATTGGTAATCGTCGTAAGAGCGGGCTCGTCAATTGTCACTTGTTCGGTAACTAAGTTTAAGAATGGAGACTGAGCGGCGACAACGCCTGTCAGTCCCAAAAACAATAAGGTGAATAGATTTTTCATGATTAAATTAATTTTAAGGGTAAGTCAATGTACAAAATCATGATTACCAAACCATTAACCAAGGTTAGACGTTCTCATTTTTTTTACTAAAAGCGACCTATTGCTCGTGGCCACTGTCAATCCTGCTTCTCAAGAAAAAACCCCTGCCGAATCGACGTAAGACTCCCTATTTACAGGACAGTTTGTCAGCCAGAGATAGAATGGTATCGTTTTAGATGAGGGAAGCGCACTTCAGTTAATTGGTTTGACCTATTTTTGCGCGTTGCAACTAAAGGGGAATATATCTGAGGTTGAACAACAATAGCAAAAGAACATGATTGGTACTATTAATAAGATACTCAAGAGGTTTGTTGGAGACAAGTCGCAGAAGGATATCCAAGGGATTCAACCTTACGTCGATCAAACCATTGAAGTATACAAGACTTTAGGTAATTTAACTCCCGACGATATACGATCACGCGTTGTTGGACTTAAAGCAAGAATCCAGGAGAAAATAGCCACAAAGGAGCAAGAGATTTCAGAATTAAAGAATCAAGCTGAGAACTCTCCACAACTTGACATGGAAGCCAAAGAGGCCATCTATGACAAAGTTGATATTCTGAGTAAAGAAGTAGACACACAGCTAGAGGAAGTACTTTTAGAGATCTTACCTGAAGCTTTTGCCTTGGTCAAGGACACTGCGAGAAGATTCACTGAAAACGACTCAATAGAAGTTAGCGCTTCTGACGCAGACCGTGAATTTGCAATTGACAAGAACTACGTCAGCATAGATGGCGACCAGGCTTCTTGGAACACTTCCTGGGATGCTGCTGGCATGCCAATGACATGGAACATGGTCCACTACGATGTTCAATTGGTTGGTGGTGTTGCATTGCACACAGGAAAGGTTGCAGAGATGCAAACAGGCGAGGGAAAGACATTGGTAGCGACGCTTCCAGTATTTCTAAACGCACTTACGGGAAAGGGTGTTCACGTGGTTACAGTGAACGACTACCTCGCACGACGTGACTCGGAATGGATGGGTCCAATCTTCGAATTTCATGGATTGAAGATTGACTGCATCGACAAACATCAGCCGAATTCTGATGAACGAAGGAGAGCGTATCGCGCCGACATTACATACGGAACCAACAACGAATTTGGATTTGATTACTTGAGAGACAATATGGCTCGTGCCCCTGAGCATCTTGTTCAGCGCAAGCACCACTTTGCCATTGTTGATGAGGTTGATTCCGTGCTGATTGACGAAGCACGAACTCCGTTGATTATTTCTGGAGCAACAACTAAGGTTCACGATCAGGAGTTTGATGAATTGAGACCCAAAATTGAGGCTTTGCACAGTGTGCAGAAAAAAGCCGTGACCGAATTTCTATCTGAAGCGAAAAAGCTTTTGGGAGATGATTCCTCAAAGGACGATGTTAAGACGGGTGGAGTTTCACTTCTCCGTGCACATAGAGGCCTGCCTAAAAACAAAGCTCTTATTAAGTACTTGAGTTCTGAAGGTATGAAGCAGCAACTGCTTAAAACTGAAGGATTCTACATGCAAGACAGTTCGCGTGAAATGCATGTCGTTGATGAAGAATTGTACTTCACCATCGACGAGAAGAACAACCAAGTTGAACTTACAGAAAAGGGTATTGTTTACATGTCGAAAAACATGGATGATGATGCTTTCTTTGTGCTTCCTGACTTGGCAACAGAGCTTGTAAATATCGACAACGGTGAGTTGGACGAAAAAGAACGCTTAGCCGCTAAAGATGAATTGCAGCGCGATTATCATGTAAAGTCTGCTCGTATACATACGATCAACCAGTTGCTTAAAGCATATGCCTTGTTTGAAAAAGACGTGGACTATGTTTTGATGGAAAACAAGGTTAAGATCGTCGACGAGCAAACAGGTCGTATTATGGATGGCCGTCGCTATTCTGACGGTCTGCACCAGGCGATTGAAGCAAAAGAAAACGTTAAAGTAGAGGCTGCCACGCAAACTCATGCCACGGTAACTCTACAGAACTATTTCAGAATGTACCATAAGCTTGCTGGTATGACTGGAACGGCAGAAACAGAAGCAGGAGAGCTTTGGGAGATTTACAAATTGGATGTAATGATCATCCCTACCAATCGTCCAATTCAAAGAGATGACCGGGAAGACTTGGTTTACAAGACTAAGCGTGAGAAATACAATGCAATCATTGAAGAGATTGGCAAGTTAACAGCTGCCAAACGACCTGTTCTTGTGGGAACGACTACGGTTGAAGTTTCTGAATTACTGAGCAAGATGCTCACTATGCAGAATATCGACCACCAAGTCCTCAACGCAAAACTCCACCAAAGGGAGGCGGATATTGTTGCAAACGCCGGTACAGCTGGAACGGTAACCATAGCAACCAACATGGCTGGTCGTGGTACTGACATTAAGCTTGGAGAAGGTGTTAAAGAAGCAGGTGGTTTGGCCATCGTTGGTACTGAGCGACATGACAGTCGACGTGTAGACAGACAGCTGCGTGGACGTGCTGGTCGGCAAGGTGATCCAGGATCTACTCATTTCTTTGTCTCTTTGGAAGACGACCTGATGCGTTTGTTCGGATCTGATCGAATTTCGAAGATGATGGACCGTCTTGGTCTGGAAGAAGGCGAGGTGATTCAGCACAGTATGATTACCAAGTCTATTGAGCGAGCCCAAAGAAAAGTGGAGGAAAACAACTTCGGTATCCGTAAGAGATTATTGGAGTACGATGATGTAATGAACGCACAAAGAGAGGTGATTTACAAGCGTCGTAAGCACGCCCTTTTTGGAGAGCGATTGAAGCTTGACATAGCCACCATGTTCTATGACTTGAGTGAAGAGACCATCAAGCAACACAGTTCCACTAAGGATTTTGACAGTTTCAAAATAGACTTGATGCAGAAGTTCGGCATCGAATCACCATTTGATGAATCTCAATTTGCCAACAGCGCACCGGCTTCAATGGGGCATGAATTGTATTTAAAAGCCACAGAGCATTACGAGAAGAAATCTAAGTTCCTGGCCGAACAAGCCCACAAAGTGATCACTCAAGTTCATGACGATCCTGCAAATACGTTTACCAATATTCAGGTTCCATTTAGTGATGGTCGAAAATCACTTAATGTTGTCGCCGACTTAGAAAAATGCTACAATTCAGGTAGTACTGAGTTGATAGACTCTCTTGAAAAAGGAGTTGTATTGAGCATCATCGATCAAGAATGGAAGGATCACTTGCGCAACATGGACGAGCTTCGTTCAAATGTTCAATTTGCTTCTCATGAGCAAAAAGACCCCTTATTGATCTACAAGTTTGAATCGTACAACTTGTTCGAGATCATGATAGCTAAGGTGAACTCAGAAGTTGCATCGTTCTTGGTGAAGAGCACTTTACCTGTGCAAACTGATGCCGTGAGCCAAGCTCAAGCTCCTCGGAGACCAGAGGCTTCACGTACGCAAACTTCGAAAGAAGGAGTTCAGAATATCAGCCAGCGGACTGCTAAACAGCAAAGTCAGCAAGGAGTTCCTACAGGTGGACCACCTAGACGATCGGCGCCTGTTGTAAATGAAGGGCCGAAAGTTGGACGTAACGAGCCTTGTCCTTGTGGTTCAGGTAAGAAGTACAAGCAATGCCACGGAAAATAATTTAGACTTACGCAGTCTACAGAATAACAGGGCTCTTCACAAGGAGCCCTGTTTCTTTTTGCAACTTTTCGCCAAAATAAATAAGCGACTCAGGACTCAGAATACTTTCCGGTTGGTGCATCCAGATATACACTTCACTAAGTCCCTCTTTAATCCATTTTCCAATCTGCACAGTCCATTCATCCATTCTCACATAATCCGATGGATGAAGTTCGTTTCCACCAAACCGCAGAATGAGCGTATCTGAAGTAAGCCTCATGTGCACTGCATCTCTCCTACCTGCTGTATCGGTTATTACTGAGCCTATTCCTAGCTCTTCGAGCAAATCCCATGTATCCGTGGCTTCAGGTGTGTTTTCAAACCAACTTTCATGTCGAAACTCAAGGTGGATTTTGATATCATTGGGCAGGCTTTGCAAGTACTTTTGAATCTTATTTGCTTGCGTAGTTGCCATCCTAGGAGGCAATTGCATAAAACATGGCCCCAGTTTTTCTTGAAACTCAACGATTGCGGTTAAGAATTCGTCGGTAATACCGTCACAGTTTAGAAACTGACGGTAATGTGTAATGAGATTTGGAAATTTGGGGCAGAAACGAAACCCTTCGGGAGCTAGATCATACCACTTCCTTATGGTTTCAGGTGGATGAATTCGGTAATGAGTTGCGTTGAGCTCAATGGTTCCGAATTGCTGGCAGTAGGCTTTTGCAAAGTCTTTCTGGGGAGTTTTCTCGGGATACACTTTTCCTTTCCAGTTTTTGAGAGTCCACATCGTGCCGCCCGTGTATATTTCGGGAGTATTGGCGCGCTTGCTTTTTGAAAGAACTTTACCGGTACTTGGATGAATGAGGGGCAGACCAAAATCTATCCCTTCAATGTCGTCGAGTTTGCCAAATTTCATGCGGCAAAAGTAAGATGTTGCGAGAACAGTTTACCCATTTGCCCTTGTGGCAGAGAAAAAAAAAGACCCGAACATCGCATTTGCCCTTGTGGCTGAGAAAGGATAAAACGCCACTCACATTTATGTTACCGAGCCAATGCTTTTTGGATGTCAATTTTCCCTTCGTAGGTATTGAAGACAAATTTAGCACTGTTGGCATTTCCCTTTTTATGAACCAAAACTGTCGTCACGGTGGAACTATTTTCTTCGAATAAGCCGTTAAAGTCACTCGATGGATAGTCGATATCTTGGGTATACACCTTCTTTTTCCGGATAGAATTGAGAGCTTGGTTGATAACAATTCGCTTGATCCAAGCACCCAAAGTCGCCTTCCCTTCAAACTGGTCTAGTCGAGCAAACACTTTTATGAATGCCTCCTGGGCCACTTCTTCACTTTCCATCGAATCACCAACTATACGCCACGCCACATGATACATCGATAGTGCATAAAGTCGGAAGAGCTCGTGTTGAGCTTTTCTATTGCCGCATCGACATTTTTGCATTAGTTCGATTTGATCCAAAAAATGTAGGTTTCCAATTGAAAGACACTGTATCTTTCGATTCGTTGGAAAATTTAGGAGTTAATTTTCATGGAACCATCAAAAACAACTAGCGAAGACATCTTAGACCTGCCCGAAAAAGTCCTAGAGGAAGGGCCTGAGGACAATCTATGGCTATCCCGAATTTCGATAGTTGGCTTGCTTGCAGGGGCCACAATGAAGTTAACCCATATGCCTTACTTTGTATATGTCTTGGGCGCTGGTTGGCTGGCCTTATTGCTTCAAACCGCAATACGGATACATAGAAATCTCAAATTAAAGCCTTGGCAGGCAGGACAAGATTTTGGTCGATTTCTTATTCTAAGCAGTCTGTGCTTTATTTTTCTTGGCATAGGCCGATTCCCTTATTTATTGTGGATTGGAGGCAGCATATATGCAATAACTTATTTCAGGGCTGTCATCAAAAGCCTTAAAAAAGAGAAATAGCTTTGAGCACATTCGTGCATCAGAGATTTATGAAACAATACATTCTGGGTTTTCTTCACTTGTTATTCCCTTATTACTGTGTTCACTGCGATCATCAACTCTATGGTTTTGAAAATGTTTTATGTGAGAGCTGCTCAGCCATGCTCCCCAGAACAGAATTCAATTTCAAGTCTGGAAATCCAGTGGAGCGCATATTCTGGGGACGTGTACAACTGGAAATGGCTAGTTCTTTTCTAACTTTCAGTAAGAAAGGCATTGTGCAAAAGCTCATGTTTGAATTGAAGTACAACGGCGAGATACAAGTGGGACGAAAGTTAGGTATGCTTTTCGCGCAGGATATTTTAAGATTAGAGGCTCCACCCAGATTTGACATTATTCTTCCCGTTCCTCTTCACCGCATAAAATTGAGAAAACGGGGATTCAATCAATGCGAGGCAATAGCAGAAGGAATGAGCAATACGCTGGGAATCCCTTATTCTAGTGACAATTTACTCAGAACGGTAAACAATCCCACACAGACAAGCCGCAACCGAATGGATCGGTGGGACAATGTCGATTCTATTTTTAAAATTGCAGAAGCCGATACATTAGAGGGCAAGCATATATTGTTGGTCGACGACGTGGTAACCACAGGGGCAACCTTGGAGTCGGCATGCCTTGCCTTACTTTCTATACCAGATATTAGAATAAGCATAGTCACACTTGCGTTTCCCGAATGAGAAAAACTTAATTTTGGCACATGGTAGACGAAATCATCCTCGATGTATTGGCAAGCAAGGAGGAGAAATACAAATCGCTTATTCCTCAGATTCAGGCATTGATTGAGCCGGAGGAAGACCTCATTGCAAATTTGTCCAATGTGGCAGCGGCTCTTCATTTCGGAATGGGACATTTCTGGACAGGATTCTATTTGATAAAGGCAGAAAGTCTGGTTTTGGGACCATTTCAAGGGCCTATTGCATGCACACGCATAGCCTTGAACCGCGGAGTATGTGGAAAGTCTTGGGCCGACGAGCGCACGATAATTGTTCAAGACGTCAACGAGTTCCCCGGCCATATTGCTTGTAGCTCGGCTTCGCTTTCAGAAATAGTAGTTCCTTTGTTTGACCGCGAGAAAAAAATCGTAGGCGTCATGGATGTCGATAGCGACAAGCTTGCGTCATTTGATGTTATTGACCAGAAGTATTTGGAGCAAGTTGCTCAACTCTTACAATCGAAATTTTAGTCTTGAGAAGTACCTACCTACCAACATATTTAATCGTTCTTGCACTTCTGCTGCTCATCTCATGTGCTGTAATCAAGCCACGCGCGGGAGGCGAAAAGGACTCAACCCCTCCATTAGACTCGATTTATTCGCCTGTCAATCTGAGCACCCAATTCACAAAAAATAGCTTTTCGATTGAGTTTGACGAGTACTTTCAAACTAAAGATGTGCAAAATCAGCTGGTCATTTCTCCTCCTCTTGACGGCAAACCAGCAGTGCGCATTAAAAAGAAAACACTCTATGTTTCTTGGGAGGACACCCTTAAAGCGAACACAACCTACTCTTTCAACTTTGGAGAATCAATTTCCGATTACAACGAAGGAAATGTCGCGCAGAATCTAACTTATGTTTTCTCAACTGGAGACGAAGTAGACAGTCTGCAAATGCAAGGAACCGTACGCGACGCATACACCCAAGAACCCGTTCAGGGGATTAAAGTAATGGTGTATCGAAATCTTTCGGACAGTGCGAGTCTTAAGGAGAAACCCTATTACCTTGCAATTAGCGATGACTTGGGGGAATACACTGTCAATTATATGTCGGCAGGAACTTACAATGTTGTCGCGCTGGCCGATGAAAACGGTGATTACCTTGTTGCGGACGGAGAGTCTTTGTCCTATACTTCCGAACCACAGGAATTAATAGATACTATCTTGCACCTTTCTGATTTCCTTATCAGTCGTCCACTTTCGTCTTTACAATACATTGAGGACTACTCTCGCGATTCTACGGGTTTTGTGAAATTTGACTTTTTAACGAAACCAGATTCTCTCGAATTCACGGTACTTGGACAATCAGGATTATCGACTCAATATTATTTCGACGATGAGCAAGACTCCCTCTTCTTTTGGTTGCTCGGGGAACCGATTGAGTCTGACTTAGAGCTAGTCGTAAAAGCTGGCGGCAATGTCAACGACACGATATCCATTCAACATTATAGTATTTCACCGGCTTCCAAAATGTTCAGTTTAGAACTTAACCATTCGGATAAAGTAGCTGCAAGAGATTCGTTGTTTCTTAACTGTGGCAAATATATTTCTCAATTTGATGAGCAGGTGAATGCCACACTATTAAAAGACAGCGCAGCGGTTCCTTTTGAGATATTACCCACGAGTGATCCACGAAAATATTGGCTCAAAGTGGAACTGGAAGACAATTCCAAGTATGATTTATCCATTGATCCAAATAAATTCACTTCACTAGAAGGCTTGGTGAATGATTCAATGAAAATAGCGATTAGCACATACAGCACGGACCATTACGGAAGTCTCGTGCTAACAATTGAGAATCTAAAACTAGATGAATATTCTTATATCCTTCAGTTGGAAAATAGGGATGGGAAGGTAGTGCGTGAGATAGAAGTTGAAGATGCGCTTTTAACTTTTAATCGTATCCTTCCCGGTGCTCATAAAATTAGAATAATCGTTGATCGCAATGAAAATGGTGAATGGGATCCGGTAGATTTTGTGAATCGCCAACAACCAGAACAGCTATTTTATTTCCCAAAAGAGTTCAACATGAGATCCAATTGGGAAATGGAATTCACTTGGATATTGGACCTTCATTAATGAATATCAGTTGAATCCCACACGGCCGATGCAACCTATTCAAACTAATTTCCGTCTAAGTTAAGACAGAAATCGTTAACTTCCCTCTACTAAAATCTACTGCTATCGCTACTTTCAAGTACATATCGCTGATTGCCTTACTGCTTCTTACGACTGTATCAGCTAGTTCACAGGGCATTATTCCAACAAAAGGAAAAGAATTTTGGGTAGGTTTTTTAGAGAATTACGCACAAGGTGGATCCGCAGAAGCCTTGGATATTTTCATCACTTCCTCCGTTAATACAAGTGGAACAGTGAGTCTTCCTCAGCAAGGCTGGAGCGTAGACTTCGATGTCGTTGCAAATCAAACGACTACAGTCAACGTGCCAAACGCTATAGGTGAGACTATCAATCCTGAAGTTATTTCGAATACGGGTATCTATGTCTCTACTGAAGACACCGTCTCTGTGTTTGCCATTAATATGGAGCAATACACTGCAGACGGCACAAAGATTTTACCGATTCAATCTATTGGAACCGAGTATCGTGTTGCGGCCTATCATGGTATAGGTGGTGTTGGATCTGAATTTCTAATTGTTGCCACACAAGATGATACTGAAATTGAAATTACTCCGTCTGCCACAACAACTGGGGGGCTTGTAGCAGGCACCACATTCACAATCAACATGGATGCTGGTGAAACATACATGCTTCAAAGTTTAGACGAAAGCGACTTGACAGGATCTTATATTGTTGCCACTGAGGAAAGTGGTGACTGCAGACCGTTCTCAGTTTTTGGGGGCTGTTATTGCGCAAATATTCCAACTGGATGTACGGCGTGCGACCATATTTTTGATCAAAATTTTGCTGTAGAAACGTGGGGTAGTGAATATGAAACAGTACCATTTGCTAGTTCATCCTCTTACACCTACCGTGTTCTGGCTCATGAAGATGGTACCGATGTGTTCATCAACGGTGTGTTTTCAGTCACCTTGAATGCTGGTGAATTTGAAGAATACAACACAGTGACCACTGCCGATTGCATTTCGGGAAGTAATCCCATGGCTGTGATTCAATATATGCAAGGAGTGACATGTTCTGTTGTAGGAGACCCAGCCATGCTTGTGCTTAACGATGTATCACAAAAAATTGACAACGTTACTTTTTCAACGGTGAGCTCCACAATAATTGATGAGCATAGTGTGAATGTGGTTGTCGCCAGTATAGATGTTGGGCAAGTTCTTCTTGATGGAGTAACTTTAGATCCTGCATTGTTTACGCAATATGCATTCTGTCCAGAGAGCTCTTACGCTTCATTTGAGGTGACTCAGGGAAGTCATACACTGGAGGCAGAAAATGGATTTTCAGCGTACATTTATGGAACTGGAAATGCAGAAAGCTATGCCTATTCGGCGGGATCCTTCAGCACACCTGATTTGATTTCAACAGTAGATTCTGTCATTTGCGCCAATGATACGATCAACATCGGAACTTCCCTTTCGTTGTTTGATATTTATTGGTACGCCCAAGGCAATCCTGATGACACTTTGGCTACTGGCCCAATTCTAACCTTGATACCACCAATTATTCCGGATATATATGTTGCAAAGGGAAATCTATTGATCTCCGGATGTGAAGAGGAACAATGGTTTCTAATTGAATCTCCTGAGCCTCCAGTGGTTAGTGTTTACGCGACAGACCCAGTGATTTGTCAATATTCTTCAACACAACTTAATGTAAGTGTTGATCCACCTTCGCCATTGTATACCTATGCATGGTCACCTGCGGCTGGACTGGACAATCCAAACATTGCGAACCCAATTGCTACTCCGCTGGAAACAACGACCTATTCTGTTTTAGTAAGCACTCCTACTGGCTGTGGATTTTCGAGTGAAGAAGTTACTGTTCAAGTTTTGGGTGGGGTTTTAGCCGGTTTATCCGCTTCAACAGATGACGACGCCATTTGCACCGATGAGATTGCAAACCTCCTTGTGACTGTGGATGAAGTCGTTTACGAAGATAATTTTGACCCTGGAGTAAGTTGGGGACTGTGGTGCGACATACAAAATGGTGCTCAATCTAATGATTGCGGATCTGTAAGTGGAAACGCTTTGTACTTTAATGGCGCCGGTGACCGATGGACCACAACGGAAGCCATCAACTGTGCTCTGGGTGGTCTAGTTAGTTTTACGATAAAATTTGGCAGCGGTGCTGCACCATGTGATGATCCTGAACCAGGTGATAACGTGGCATTGGAATATTCTACAACGGGATGCGCTGGTCCATTTACTCAAATAATTCTTATCAGTGAATCAGCTTATACTAGCTTTGAAACTGTTTCGGCGGCCATTCCTGCTGGAGCGCAAACAGCAACTACTCATTTCAGATGGCGACAAATAGCCAATTCAGGAAACAACACAGATAACTGGTCTCTGGACGATGTTTACGTCTCAGCATTAACCAACAATGCGTATGATTACGCCTGGACACCTGAAGGACCTTTGGACGACCCAACTATTGTCGATCCTGAAGCTTCTCCTTTGGTAGACACTATGTTTTATGTGGAATTAACAGATAACTTCAATGGCTGTCAATACACCGACTCAGTATTTATATCGGTAGGCCAATCCTATACTGTCGATCTTCCGAATGACACAGTTTTATGCGACATAGCAGGAATTGAGCTTTATGCCAATCCATCAATTGCCGGCAACTTTGGTTTTCAATGGTCACCTGGCGATGGGACTCTAAGTAGTTTATTCTCTCAGACTCCAACCGCCTCACCACTTGTGACTGCAGTCTACTCTGTGGAGGTTACTTCTACACAAGGATGTATTACGGAAGGGGAAGTGACAATAACTGTAAATCAGCTATTGAGCTTAGATGTAACAACAGACAATACCGACTTCTGCCAAGGAGATGAGGCCAACTTAGTCGCCGACGTCGCTGGCACAGCAGGTCTAGAGTTCACTTGGACACCTGCTCAATATTTGGACGACGCTTCAAGTTCAACTCCGACGGCTTCTCCAGTGCAAGACACTTGGTATGAGGTATTGGTGACTGACCCCGGTTCTGATTGTTTCCTTTTGGATTCGGTCGAAGTTATTGTCTTCTCGACTTTTGCTATGCAATCTTTAGCTGATACGACATTGTGTGAATCTCTGGGATTTGAATTGACAACAACGGTTGACACTGCTGATCCACTAACGTATACTTGGCAACCAGCTCTCAATTTGGATGATGCCGCGGCTCAATCACCTTCTATCATTCTTGATGAAGCAACGCAATACATTGTTGTTGCCGAAGACGCTGGTGGTTGTGCACAAACGGACACTGTTAACGTTTCATTGGTATTCCAAACTTTTGAACTAGGACCTGATATCGAACTTTGCCTAGGCCAATCGGACTCGGTTAATACCGGCTATGACAACTCCTTTATCCATAGTTGGAGCACATTCGAATCAACCACAGGAATTCAAGTTAGTACTTCAGGATGGTATATTGTTGAGGTAACAGGACCTGAAAATTGTGTCAGAAGTGACAGTTTGGAGGTGTTCGTTAACGACTTACCTGAATTTGAACTTGGCCCAGATATCATTTCATGTGAAGGATATCAAGAAACTCTCACAATTCCATTGGCTGGAGTTGATTATCTCTGGTCCAATGAGCAAGTAACCGCATCGATCAATGTGACTGTCGACGGCACATATTCAGCTAATGTAACCGATGGAAATGGATGTGAATATGCTGACTCACTTTTTGTCGATTTTCATGAGCTTCCTATTCTTGACCTACCAGTATTGGTTGACTTATGCGAGGGAGAAAACATTGTTCTTGACGCAGAGAACCCTGGCTCTAGTTACCTCTGGAATACGACTGCAGCTTCGCAACAGATAACCGCATCTACTAGTGGCATCTACTCTGTTCTTGTTACGAATGCATTTGACTGTTTTCAAAATGATGAAACGGAGGTTGTAGTTCATCCCTACCCTGCAGTTTGGCTAGGCGCTGATCATGTCATGTGTCAAAACGACTTCTATGATCTCGACGTGAATAACCCAGCTGCTTCTGTGCTATGGAGCACAGGTGACACCACGCAAGTCATCACGATTTGGAGTTCTGGCACCTATGAGGTATCAGTCAATAATGGCTATTGTTCTAGCACAGATGAAATCAATGTCGTTGTAAACCCATTGCCATACGATCCATTGGGATTCGATACAGTTATGTGTTTTACAGAGGCTCCATACTTGACACTATTTGCTGACAACCCAGGAGGCGCTTACGTTTGGTCGGGAGATGAAATAGTCCCGTCGACCGATCCTAGTATAGACGTCAATTCAGAAGGAGTTTACAGCTTGTTTATTACTACACCTTTTGGCTGTATTGACCAATTTGAAATAGCAATCACTGACATTTGTCCAGGACAATTATTTATTCCTAATTCTTTTAGCCCAAATGGCGATGGAATGAACGACTATTTCTTTGCTTACGGAAGCAACATTGTCGAATTTGAAATGAAGATCTGGGATCGTTGGGGAGAGAATGTCTTTGTAGGTGCAGATATAGACACACCATGGTTAGGTGATGTATTCAATGGTGCACACTATGCCGATTCTGAGACATATGTTTATGTCATCACATACAAATACTTGCTAGACATTGATGGCAACATCTCTGACACAGAGCAAGTCACAGGTCATGTGACCCTTATTCGTTGATCTCGATAAAACGATTGATATTCTTTAAAGTACCAAAGACCACCAGTGTGTCCGATTCGTAGATTACCGTTTCTGATTTTGGAACTCCAATGATGTGCTCTTCGACTATAGTTTCCGATTGATCATTTTTCATGGTGTAGGCCCGCTTCAAAGTAATTAGAGTGAGGCCATATTTGTTCCGAATATCCACATCGGCTAAAGTTCTGTCAGTAACTCTTTTCGGAGCTCTAATTTCTGCTACTTCATATCCATCAGGCAATTGGAGGAATGCTGTAATATTTGGGTGAATGAGTCGCTCGGCAACGTTCACAGCGACTTCAGACTCAGGTGAAAGAATCTCTGTCACACCCAAATTTTTCAGAATACGAATCTGATTGTCTCCACTAGCCCGGACAATTACTCTAGGAATGCCCAAATCAAGTAAGTTAAGGGCTGTCAAAATAGTCGCCTCAAAATTCTCACCAATGGCCACAACAGCGGCATCGATGCTCTCGAATTTCTGACCAATTAACGCCTTTTTATCAGTGGCATCAATAACAACGGCCAACGCAACCTCATCCTTGATTGACTCTATTTTATCTTCATTGGTATCAAACACCCAGACTTCTGCTCCTTTTCGAGCTAGCTCGCGCGCCATTTCTGCACCATACTTACCTGCGCCTATTACAGCGAATTTCTTAATACCCATGCTACTACGTTAAAGAGTCGGCTAATATTTGACCAAAGTTATAAATGTCTTCGAAAGAATTGTACAAAGGTACCGGCGCCATGCGAATTACATTGGGCTCTCTCCAATCCGTAATCACCCCTGCTTTCATTAAATTATCAAACAACTCCTTGCCTTGACCATGCGCTAATACTGATAACTGGCACCCCCTTTCCGCAAGGTTACTTGGAGTGATAATTTCAAAATCAGCCTTGTCCGATGCGTTTCCTATCTCCTTTATAATGAACTCCAAGTATGCCGTCAATAATTCAGATTTCTCACATAAAGCATCCATTCCAACGTCAGCAAACATTTCCAGCGAAGCTTTATGAATGGCCATGCTAAAAATAGGTGCATTTGACAATTGCCATCCTTCTGCAGTTGCTATTGGCTCAAATCCCGGTTTCATTTGGAATCGACTAGCCTTGTCATGGCCCCACCAGCCTCCAAAGCGATTCAAAGTTGTATCTGAGGCATGCCGCTCATGTATAAAAACACCGGAAACACTACCTGGCCCAGAATTAAGGTATTTATACGAACACCAACAGGCAAAATCAACATCCCAGTCATGTAAGTTTAATTTGACATTTCCAGCTCCATGAGCCAAGTCAAATCCAGCAAGTGCGCCAGCTTCATGCGCAGCTTTTGCAATCTCCTCCATCCTGAACACCTGACCTGAGTAGTAGTTCACTCCTCCTATCATTACCAGCGCAAGCTCATCCCGATTCTCATCAATCGCTCGCAAGATATCTTCATGCCGAATGGTGTGCTCTCCTTCACGCGGACCAACCTCAACAAGCGTTGTCGCAGGATCAAGACCATGATGCTTTATCTGTGTCTCTAAGGCATACTGATCTGAAGGGAAGGCCTTCTCTTCACAAATAATTTTGAATCGTTCCTTCGTAGGCTGATAAAACGAAACCATCAACAAATGCAAATTCACCGTGAGTCCGTTCATCACAACGACCTCGTTCTCCTGAGCTCCAACCAATTTGGCCGCAGGCCCCGCAAGAAACTCGTGATAAGCAAACCAAGGATTTCGACCGTGAAAATGTCCTTCAACACCCCATTGCGCCCAGTCTTCAAGTTCAACCTCAATAGCACCTGCCGCAGACTTGGGTTGAAGCCCCAAAGAGTTACCAGTGAAATAAAGGACCTGTTTGCCATTGATCACAGGCATGTGAAATTTGGACCTATAAGAAGCCAAGGGATCTTGTCGATCTAGATTCTGAGCAAATAATTCTGTGTTTTCAAACTGCATTAGCGAGAATATTACCATTACTTTTGCCACCTCAATCATGTCTACGTAGCGCTTCGACAAAGATAATCCCAATCAATAATATTACACTATGGAAACCAAAAATTCAGCCAGACTATTCGAAACTGCTAAAACTTTATTTCCGGGTGGAGTGAATTCTCCTGTGCGCGCATTCAAAGCAGTGGGTGGACATCCAATATTTATTGAGAAGGGAAAAGGTAGTCGAATTTGGGATGCTGACTGCAATGAATTCATAGATTACTGTGCTTCATTTGGCCCGCTAATACTTGGTCACGCGCGTGAAGAGGTAGTCGAGGCCATTACTTTGGCCGCCCAAAACGGAACATCTTACGGTGCCCCTACCCGATTGGAAAACGAACTTGGAGCTCTGATTTTGGATAACCACAGATTCGTAGACAAAATTCGATTTGTGAGCAGTGGAACTGAGGCTACCATGTCTGGTATTCGACTTGCTCGTGGTGCAACGAATCGCAATAAAATCATCAAGTTCGAAGGATGCTATCATGGTCACCATGATGGTCTTTTAGTGAAGGCTGGATCTGGATTGGTAACACTAGGAACCTCAAGTTCCGCAGGTGTTCCAGAAGCATACACTCAGGAAACAATTGTACTTCCCTTGAACGACAAAAAGGCCGTCGAAACTGCCTTTTTAGAATATGCCGACGATATTGCTTGTATCATCATAGAGCCGATTCCAGCCAACAACGGCCTTTTATTGCAACACAGGGACTACCTGGCTTTCCTTCGTGAAATCTGCACCAAAAATGGCGCATTACTCTTCTTTGACGAGGTCATATCAGGATTCCGAGTGGGATTTGAAGGAGCTGCTGGCCTGTATGATATCGAACCAGACATTATGGCTTTTGGCAAAATAATTGGTGGCGGTCTACCCGTAGGAGCATATGCTGCAAAGGGAGATTTAATGTCAAACATTGCACCTGAAGGACCTGTCTATCAAGCCGGAACATTGTCTGGAAATCCTGCAGCAATGGCTGCCGGAATTGCTCAATTGAAGATCTGTTTGCAGCCTGACTTCTATAAAAATCTTCAAAATACTACAGAGGAATTTGCTCTGCAAATTAACA
>JBLHIB010000031.1:0-29467 GCA_047615865.1 Gammaproteobacteria bacterium | reverse complement strand
AATAATAAAAAGGCTCATTCATTCTCCTTTTGAATTTGATTTATGGATGTGTGATTCCATTGGCAGATATAATTGCGGTGAGTGAATGCGACCGTAGTTTTGAAATTGACCTGAACCACTTTTTTTACTGGGAATGGGTGAACATAGGGCTGGCATTCCTTCGAGATTGACAAAGTTATTGTATCAAGAAAGTCCAACGAATAACCAACCGAAATTCATGTCTAATTATCTAATAACTGTGAATGAGCCACTTTCAATTAGCAGGCCTTCTTTTTGAATCGACCATACATAGAGCCTGGGGATCCAACTGCTTGTGTTAAATGATTCGATCCCCGATCGCACTTCCAATAATGTTTGAAAAATCAAACTTCCCTGAGTACCTGTTACTTCAAAGGTACAATTAGAATAAGCCATTTCCCACTCCAAAGTAATTCTCTCATTTGCCGGTATTGGGCTCAAGGAGACATTCGAATGATCTTTATTGGAACTTTCGTCAAGAACATAACGATTATTTGCTGGATTTGGGAAAATCACAGGATCGTCTATGCACTCTTCAAAATGAAAACACAAAATTGATCTTGCCATCGACCCAACAAAGCTTTCTTTTTCGGAAATCATCTGTATTACATTCTTCTGATCTGCTCCAATTAGACTCCAATTATTATCTATTGTCGAACCGCCTACTATCTCGACTAAGGCGCTAAAATCTTCAATAAGTTCTTGTTGATCATCAGTTAAGATGTAGAATCCATCCATCAGCTCAAGTAAATCTAGCCCAGCTGCCACATTACGTTCCGCGAATTATTTACACATATTACACGGAAACTCAATTATCTTTATACATTCCGCGTCCAAATAGTCATAAATCACGCGGAATCTTTCGGATAAATTCTCAATAGAAGGAAGAAATCTGCATAAAATCCTCCTGAAGAACAAGCTCGATCCGACACAAAAGATCCCCTGCATTATCTCTTGAAAACACCATTGGCGGTTTGATTTTCAGCGCATTGTGATCCTTGCCATCGGTGCTCATAAGAACGCCCAAAGTCTTCATGCGATTGGCCAAATAGCTTGCTTGTTCGGGAAGTGGATTTAGGCCTTCGTCTGTGAGTTCGAAACCCAGGAAGAGTCCTTGTCCGCGTACATCTCCAATTATGGGATAATCGTCCTGTAAACTCTTCAAGCCCGACTTGAGGAAGTTCCCGATTTCCAGCGCATTTTCTTGCAATTTCTCATCTTTCACAACTCGCAAAACCTCTCTTCCAATAGCACAACTCACAGGGTTTCCGCCGAAAGTATTGAAGTACTCCATGCCATTGGCAAAAGCATCGGCGACCTTTCTAGTGCATACGACAGCAGCCAAAGGATGGCCATTACCAAGTGGTTTTCCAATGGTGACGATATCTGGTATGACGTCATGCAATTGGAAGCCCCAAAACTTTTTTCCAACTCTACCGCAGCCCACTTGAACTTCATCGGCAATGGCCACTCCGCCGGCTTTTCGAACAACTTCGTAGGCCATTTCCAAGTAGCCCTCAGGAAGCTCAACTTGTCCACCGCATGAGATGATACTCTCGCATATGAATCCCGACAACTCTCTCCCTTTGGCATGAATAGCCTCGATTTGATCTTGGACATGTTGGGCGTATGAAGGCCCTGTATTTTCGCCTCTGTACAATCCTCGAAATGTATCGGGCAAAGGGACGATGTGGGTATGTTCGGGAGCTCCTTTACCACCCTTTCCATCGAACTTATACGAACTAATATCGATACACGCATTGGTATTTCCGTGGTAACCAATTTCAACTGCAATCATGTCTTTATGACCGGTCACAGCGGTAGCCATGCGCAGTGCCAATTCATTGGCTTCACTTCCGGAATTCACAAAATGCACTACAGTTAGTTCATCTGGAAATGTCTCCAGCAACTCCTTGGCGAAGGAATTGACGTTCTCATGCAAGTAGCGCGTATTGGTATTGAGCAGGGCCATTTGGGATTGTCCCGCATTCACAACACGCGCATGTTCATGTCCCACATGTGCCACATTGTTGACCGTATCCAAGTATTTTCTTCCAGAAACATCGATAAGGAAAGCACCTTCTCCACGAACGAAATTTATTGGTTCGTCGTAAGAAATACTCAAGCTTGCGCCCAAATGTTCCTTGCGGAATGCGATTAGATCGTGAGGTTCTTGATCACCTTGAGTAGTCAATTCAGGCAGATTGAAAAAGAGGTTTGGATCAGGACAGACCGACTTCCAAACCGACAAATCGTTTGGTAAGGCTACTCCAGGGAAATCATGGGTATTGCCCAGCATATCAAGCATCACTTGCAAATGCAAATGCGGCAACCACCCACCATTTTCGATGCGAGCACCTATATATCCAATAAGTTGTCCGGCTTTTACTGGTTCGTCTTCAATCAACAAAGACAAGGACGAAACACTCAAATGACCATAGAGCGTGTAAAAGGTTGGGCCATTCTCAGGTGAATGCTCAAGAATAATTGTGGGTCCATAATCCTTGTCGTTCGCATTGTTGTGAACCACTTTTACTTTCCCATCAAAAAGAGCCGTTAAGGGCGTGCCCTCCTCTACCCAAAAATCAACTCCGAGGTGAACAGATCGGTATTCCTTTCCATTGTTCCCTTCTTTGACATAGGCATCTGAAGTATAAACTGCACGATGTTCTAAGTATCCTCCTGCGATGATTGCTTGTTCATTTTGCCTTTGAAGTTGGGCAAATTTGTACTTCGCAAAATCAACATCACCGAATTTCGAAACATGTCCAAGCCAGGTGCTCCCCACACTTATATCCACATGAATAGCGGCCTTTTTTTCCAGTGCAGGAAAGAGGTTGGTGAGCTGCAAAGACTGGCTTTTCGCCCACTGCTGAAATTGATCATTTGCCGGATGGCTAGAGAATCCACAAACATGTCTAAAGGCGAAATATGCCAAATTAGGGGCCACTTCACGCCACTTACACAAGGCATCCCAAGCTGGTTTTTCGCTGACCAATAAATATGCGTTGTCCGGTTCTTTTTCCTTGTTGATGGCCGATTTCGTCACTGTAGTCAGCAAGCGCATTGCTATCAAACTGAAGAGACATTCGAGTTCAATTTCACGAAGAGGAAATTGGTTGTGATAGCCCTTCACCACATCGCAAGCAGCGGATAACGGATCATTTTTACCCATGATCGCGTAGGCCAAACAGATAGCCAGATCATTGATCGTATGTGTAAAAACTGCATCGCCATAATCGATGATTGCAAGTACTTTTGGAGCTTGGAGATCTTCGCTTACCAACACATTGTTGTCATTCGGATCATTGTGAACGACCGACTTCCTCACTCCTGAATATACCTCTTGAATTGCGTCGAACTGTGCTTGAAAAAAGAGGGCGATTTTTTGATTCGGCTCTTCGAGCAAATGGGTATGATCGGCCGTCCATTTGGAGCTTGCTAGATCCCAGTCAAAAGTTCGGTGGGCAAATGGGTGGTCGAATGATGAGAGGCATTTGGTGAGTCTTCCCGCTTCAGTTCCAAGGCTGTTGAGCAAGGCTTCACTTCTAGGGTTTACTGAAGACCACAATCGGCCCTCAACCCAGGTCAATAGCCGAACCAATCGGCGCTGGCCCTGTTCATCTTGATGTGACGAAATTGACTTGCCGTTTACATCATGAACCGTTTTTGGAGCCAAAATCTTATCCTCTGAATTGGACACGTGTTCCAACAAAGCATCTTGAAAAACAAGTTCATCCTCGTTTGCTCCTGGTCGACTCACTTTTAAGATAAAATCTTGTTTTCCACTTTCAATTTTAAAATTGAAGTCTGTTTCACCTGGCAGTTCTTTTGCCTTTCCGTCGATAGCATACAGCTGTTTCAGAATGGCTGTAGCTTCTTCTTTGCTTATTTGTATGGCTGAATAATCGCTTTTCATGCTAGATCTTCTTTATTATTCAATGGGCTAGTCAGCCATTGATTTTTAGTGATCTCATAAAAGTGATGAGGTTCCCCGTCAAATTCGATAGTCTTCAGATTCTTCATCCCAATTTTGGAAAGAACTGCATTTGACGCGCCATGTTTCACATCAGCCATAGCACAAACACAGTCTAGATTCATTTGGTCAAAGGCTAACTTCAAAGACATTAAAGCAGCCTCGGTGGCATAACCTTTCCCCCAACATTCCTCAATAAATCGATAGCCCAAGTCATGGTAATGTTTTCTCCCGCTAATTTCTTCGTCCATCCATTTGAGTCCTGCCCAACCAATGAATCTTCCACTTTCTTTTTCTTCAACGGCGAGTCGGCCCACACCATACTTCCGGTATTGCTGTCGAATGTATTCCACAACGCCTTGTGCCTGCTCCAAAGTGGAAATTGGCTTATTGCCCAAGAATAGATGGACATTGGCATTGGAGTCGAGCTCGAAAATACCCTGCGCATCATCCGGCTTGAGTTCTCTTAAGATTAGTCTATCTGACTCAGTTGTGTGGATCATTGTTTCGGTTATTCGCTGCCAAACGAAGAAAGTAAATTAGCCGTTAAATCAGACAAGGAAGGAGTATAATATTTGCACAAGGATTCCCCGCAGTGAGATTCCATTTTTTACCATGCATTGGGAGGGGTTGGATCTGAATGATTTCGTAATTTTCAAGCATGAAAAAGATTCTGTTGATTTTGGCTGTTGCTGTTTCGTCTTTGCTGGCGCAATCGCAAAACATAGAGGTAGGTGAATTCCAGAAGGCATTCAAACCTATTATTGAGGCAAGCACGCATGGCTACGACACCCAATCAACGTCTTTCAATTTACCAGCAGCAACTTCGACTGAATACATAGTTGATGAATCTGTTGGAAAAACTTCTTTTCGCGCAGTGTATGCATGTACGGGTCGTGACGCTTCAAAAAAACTGAAAGCGCATTTGGCGATGCATGTAGAATCAACACTACCTGCTGGTGATTTCAAAAAAGTTCAAGGGTATGGTGCGCAGTACTTTGATTACTTGAAGTACACATTCGAGTACAACACAGATGTATATGCCGAAACGAAAAAGCGTCCAACAATAGAAATAGGGGCATTGAAAGTAGGTAAAGAGTATGTCGTTGAAGTACTGATAAGCGAGCCTTACTTCAGGGACCAGTATACTCCCAAGTGGAATTAAACTAAAGTTCTAGTTCCGATTACTTTAAGAACATCCGAAGGGGTTTCACACAAAATCGCCTTGTTGCGATATAGAGCTACAGGGCACCTCAAAAGAGATGGTCTGTTCGTTAGAACTGAATACCAATCTTCATTGGATAAATCTTGACCGCGCACGTATGTCTGATAATAAGGATCGGCCTTGTTCAACAATTGCTTGGCTTCAATATCGAGTTTTTCGAGTAAGATTCCGAACATCGTATTGGAGACGCGAACAGAGTTAATTTCTTGACGATTGATTTTTGGAGTAATAGTCAAGGCGTAGGCTAGTGTTTTACGATCCTCGGCCACTTCAGAGTTGTACAATAAGATTAGTTCGTTTTGACTGTAATGCATAAGGTGGAGAGATTATGCTTACGGAACGTTCCGTACGGAGGCAAGTTAGTACAAATAAGCCTTTGGTTCTTACGATATTATGAACACCCCACTATTTTACTGGAATCCTTGACGCTTTGTTGCCGTCATCCAATTCACTCTGAATTTCTTAGAATTTTCCTAAAAAACGTTACAATTGTATCAATTTTCACTTGTTGGCAGCAAAAGACTTTACATTGGTCTTTTTTTGGAATTACTGCTGCTAAAAACTCGCGCCATGATTGAAAAATTAACCTCAGCGACTGCTATTTCATCCTTGTCACTTATCCTTTTAAGCCTGTGCTTTGTTTCTTGTGGAAACGATGAACGTGAGGAGATAATGACGAAGGTCGTTCGTGGAGATCTTGAAGTTGTGGTCGCAGTTACTGGGGAAATTGAAGCCAAGGAGTCGATCAAAATCATGGGACCTGAGGGGATGCGGACCGCTCGAATTTGGCAAGTAAAGATCACTGACATGGTTCCGGAAGGAACTTTTGTAAAAGAAGGAGATTATGTAGCAACGTTGGATCGAAACGAGGTAGCTACGAAGATCAAAGAATCGCAAACAGAACTCGAAAAAGTTGGGGCCCAGCTCACACAGGCCAAGCTTGACACTTCGCTTGTTTTGCGCGAAGCGCGGGACAACCTCATCAATCTAGAATTCGGCTTAGAACAACGCCAACTCACCTTGGATCAAAGTACTTATGAGCCACCAGCAGTTATTCGTGAAGCGGAGATTGAGTTGGAGAAAGCTCAGCGGACGTTTAAACAGACTGGCGAGAATTATGAAATCAAGGTAAAGCAAGCTCGAGCTCAAGTGAGTGAGGTGAATGCTACCTATATGCAGACCAAGAACAACTACGATTTTCTGGAAAAGTTCATCAGTGAATTTGTGGTAAACGCGCCACATGATGGTATGGTCATTTATCATCGATTGTGGAATGGAACCAAGCAAAAAGTAGGAGCAACAGTTCACGCCTGGGAGCCAGTAGTTGCAACATTGCCTGACCTCAGCGCGCTAGTTTCGAGAACTTATGTAAATGAAATCGACATTGGTAAGGTACGTGTAGGTCAAAAAGTAGATGTGTCCATGGACGCATTTCCTGACCAAGCATATGTAGGTCAAATACTAGAAGTAGCCAATGTGGGCGAGCAAAGAGCAAACTCAGACGCTAAAGAATTCGAAGTACTTATCGAGCTACTTTCAATTGACACTCTCCTTCGACCTGCAATGACTTCGAGCAACTTGATCAAAATCGAGTCATTGACTGATGTCTTGTATCTTCCGATAGAGGCTGTTCACAGCAACGACTCCTTAACCTTTGTATTCAAAGGTGGATCACCGGCCAAATACCAAGTTCACACTGGAGCGGACGACGGGAGTTTTATTGTGATTAAAGAAGGCATCAAAGAGGGAGACGAAATATGGTTGAATACTCCTGAAAACACTTCGGAGTTGGCTATCGAATTAATTTCTGCTGAATAGATGAAGTTCAATCAGCGCCATCTTTACAATTTCTATATTGCTTTGGAAGCGGTGCGCGGGAATGGTCTGCGTTCTTTTCTAACAGCGCTCGGAATCATTTTCGGTGTGGCGGCAGTGATTTGTATGATGGCGATTGGTAACGGTGCGAAAAAGGAGGTTCTGGAACTCATCGAAATGGTAGGGGCCAATAACATCATTATTCTACCGATCGAGAAACAAGATTACGCAGAGGAAGGCGAGTCTCGCTATTCTCCTGGACTTACAATGAGAGATGCAGAAAGTATCGAGTTGAGTTTGCCCAGTGCACGTCGCGTTTGTCCCGAAGCTTCATTTGATGTGAGGATTTCAGCACAAGGCAAATGGCTGAACGGTCAGCTCAAAGGTGTGAGTTCAGGATACCTTGAGCTCTTCAATTTAAAAACTGTCCATAATCGCTCGTTTTCTGGAAAAATGGTCGACGATAAAGCTGCTGTTTGCATCATTGGACAACAAGTGAAAACCACCCTATTCCCGCACGCCAATCCAATAGGTAAGTGGATCAAATGCGGTCATGTATGGTTGAAAGTAATTGATGTCTTGGCGACCGACTCGAATGCATCAGAGCAATTGAGTGACATGGGAATTAGCAATTTTGGGAAAAGTGTGATTACTCCGGTAAACACCTTGCTATTGCGCTACAAAAACAATGCACTCATTACCAAGCGCGATTTCCAAACGGAGGACGATGATGACGATGAATCAACATTTAAAGCACCTGAAGAAAGCATACACCAACTCTCCAAAATCGTCGTTCAGGTAAAGGAAGGTTCACAATTGGGGACCTCGGTTGAGGTCATTCGGAGGAAGCTGCTATCGCGGCATCAGGATGTTGAAGATTTCCGAATTGAAGTTCCTGAATTGCTACTGAAGAGCCAGGAGAAAACGAAGAAAATTTTCAATCTTGTCCTGCTCGCCATTGCTGCAATCTCCTTGCTTGTTGGAGGAATAGGCATTATGAATATCATGCTGGCAGGCGTCATGGAGCGTATCCGTGAAATTGGAATACGTCTTTCCTTGGGCGCAAGAAAATCGGACATTCGACAGCAATTTGTTCTTGAGGCCATCATTATAAGTGTGAGCGGCGGTATTTTGGGAATAATCTTTGGCATAATACTGTCTTATTTGGTCGAAGTAGCCGCCAGTATAATGACTATAGTTTCAATCAGCTCGATACTCGTATCATTCCTTGTATCGGTTTTCGTAGGAATATTATTTGGCTACTTGCCAGCCAGGAAGGCAGCAGACAATGACCCCGTAACATCGCTCAGACATGATTAAGCAGATCATAGCATTTTCCATCTTGTCAATAAGCGCATTTAACTTGTGCGCTCAAGAACTTATCTTCAATCTTGAGGATGTGGTGAATAGGGCGATGACCCAATCATTGCGAAGCGAGCAAGTACAAAATGACATCCTCATTGCACAGTGGAGGTACAAATCGTACAAGAGCGGATTTCTCCCCCAAGTTGCTTTGAATGCGAGTTTACCGAACATAAACCGCTCGCTCGAACAAATCACTTTACCAGACGGAAGTGATGCATTTGTGGGCAGAAGTCAAGCTTCTTACACTGCCGATTTGGAGATTCGTCAGAACATTGGCCTCACTGGCGGAAGTATTTTTGTGCGTTCGAATTTGCAGCGAATAGACCTTTTTGGCGACAATTCCAGTAGGTCCTATTTGAGTTCGCCTCTGAACGTATCATTGAGCCAGCCTCTCCTTGGATTTAACGCCATGCGCTGGCAAAGAAAGCTGGAACCTGTGCGTTATGAGTTCAACAAATTGCTTGCTGTTGAAGCGCGCGAGAACATTCGATTGGAATCGGCGAGGTTGTATTACGAAGTGCTCATCAATCAGATCAACGAGGAAGTAGCGAACAAGAGCAAGTCAGCACAAGACACCATTTACCGCATTTCTCAGGGTCGATTTGAGATGGGGAAAATTGCAGAAAACGACTTACTGAAAATAGAATTGATTGTACTAAATGCCGAGATTGAATGGGAGCGTTCGAAGATGGACTTGGACTTGAGCATGCGCGAGTTGAAAGATTATTTGCGCTTGTCGCGTGATGCAGAAGTAACCTTGCTTTTAGAAGAGGATTTTCCACTCATTGAAGTGAATCAAGAGGCGGCGATTCAGCTTGCACAACAGAACCAGTCGAGTGTCGTTCAGCGTGATTTGCAGCGTTTGGAAAGCGAGCAACTTATAGCGCAGGCTAAGGCGGGGAGACGACCAGTAATCGATGTTTTTGCTAGTTATGGACTTACTCAAAGCTCGTCGGAATTCGAAACTGTGTATGACAATCCTCAAGACCGACAGCTTTTTACGGTTCAGTTCAACGTACCTATTTACGACTTTGGACGTGCCAAGGCTGATGCCCAAGCAGCGATTCTCAGTGCCCGGAATATACAGTTGTCTATTGAGCTCGACCAGTTGGAGTTTGATAGATTACTCATTTCCAAAGTGAGGATGTTCAAATTTCTTCAAGATCAATTGATCCTTGCCAAGCAGCGTGATGTAGTTGCGGCCAAAGGATTTGAGATTACTCGTCAGCGCTTTCTCATCGGGAAAATAACGATCACCGATTACCAGCTGGCCTTGCAAGAAAAGACCAGTTCAAAACAGCAATATCTGAACGCTCTGAGAAACTTTTGGACAGGGTATTATGACATACGCAGTTTGACTCACTACGACTGGATTGAAAATAAAGCCATCGAATAGAGGCTAAACGTAATCGTCTCCTTTCTTGATTTTGATGTCGTTGACAAACTGCTTAATTTTCTGCTCATCATCCTTTTTGCAGACCAAGAGTGCTTTATCTGTATCCACTACGATGAAGTCATCCAACCCTTGAAGAACTATGATTTTACCCGTTTGATTGTACACCATATTGTTGGTACAATTGTGCAGGTATAGATCTTCGCCCACAGTGGCATTGTTGTAAATATCGAGATCGAGATGTGTATAGAGTGAGCCCCAGGTTCCGAGGTCACTCCAGCCAAAATCCGACAATACGACAGATACATTTTTGGCTTTTTCCATGATACCATAATCGATCGAAATATTCTCACAACTAGCGTACACTTCGTCAACTGCGGCAGCCTCTTCAATGGTGCCAATTTTATCGGCGATCGACTCAAAAGACCGGTGGATTTCGGGCAAGAAAGACGAAAAAGCGCTTTGAATATTGGCGAGGCTCCAGATAAAAATACCTGAATTCCATGCAAAATCTCCCGAAGCGATGAAGCTTTTGGCAATTTCTAGGGTTGGCTTTTCGGTAAACGTTTTCACCTTTTTAATGGTCTCGTTTTTAGCCTCCGGCAAATCTATGTATTGGATGTAACCATAACCAGTATCAGGACGACTTGGCTTGATACCTAAAGTGACAAGATTTTTAGTCTCACATTCTTCCAATGCTACTTCGATGGTATCGATGAAATCCTTTTCCTTTAGCACCAAGTGATCCGAAGGAGCGACAACGATGCGTGCGTTCGAGCATTTCGACTCTATGACAGCATTTGCATAGGCGATGCATGGAGCGGTGTTGCGCATATAGGGTTCGCACAGAACTTGAGCTTCATTTATATTAGGCAGTTGTTCCATTACCAAGTCCTTGTAGCGGGCATTGGTTACGATGTAAATATTTTCTGGCGGACAAATATTCTCGAAGCGAGAAAAGGTCATTTGGATGAGTGTTTGTCCAACACCTAATATATCGTGAAACTGCTTAGGCAGACTAGTTCTGGACATAGGCCAAAACCTACTTCCAACTCCTCCTGCCATGATAACGCAGTAATTATTTTCCTTGATCATTCCCGTAATTTGAGGCCACAAAATGCGACAATTTCGCCATTCCAATGTAGGACGACGGTTATTCGATTGGATTCTTTATGAATCCTTAACTTGAAGAGACTATTTCAAAAGGCGCAAAGCACTTTCCAAACGTTGGAAAACGACAGGCACATCCGACATAGCTGCTGTTCCTACCGATAACCGGAACCACGTGCTTTTTCGACTTGCACCAAATGCGTAGAAAGGCACAATGGCCAGTCCGCATTGATCCAAAAGAAAGGCGGTGACATCTTCGGTACTTTTTAGCATTTTACCCTGTGCGTCCATCTTTCCTACAAGATTAAATTGCACAGTTAAGTAGATGGCTGCTTTGGGCGCAATAGCTTCGATATCATACCCTTTATTATTCAGGTCTTGAAATCCCTTGTAGAACGCCTGCAATCGCTCAGAAGCCTTGTTTCTAATCTTTCCGAGGTATTCATCCAACGCTTGAGTATCTGACATAAACTGGGCACAAGCAACTTGCTCAGCGCGTGGGGCCCATGCTCCAACATGCCCAAGGATCGCCTTCATTTTATTGATGATGTGGTTTGGTCCAAACGCCCAACCAACGCGAACTCCTGTTGCGGCAAGAGACTTCGAAATACCATCGATAAATACTACATATGGTCTTAGCTCAGGGCAAAGTGAAACTGGATCTTCATGTTTAGAATCGCCTAGGCACAGCTGCCAATAAATCTGATCGTACAGAATATATAGAGGCTTTTCATTTGGTCCGCGTCGAATATTCTCGGTCATAACCAAATCACAGATTGACTGCAGTTGCTCTTTTGAGAAAACTGTTCCCGTGGGATTCAAGGGAGAGCACAGGGCAATTAGAGAAGCATCTTGAATGTGCTCTGCCAATTCATTTGCCGAAGGCATAAAATTATTCTCCGGCGTAGTCTCAACAAAAATTTGTTGTCCGCGTGAGAGATGCGTGTAATGATTGTTATTCCACGAAGGCACAGGAAACAGGACCTTCTCTCCTGGATTCACAAGGGCTTGGAAGGCTGCATAAATCAATGGCCTGGCACCTCCAGCGACGAGAAACTCATCGGCATGGTAGGACAAACCTTGTTTTTTTTCGATAAAACTCGAAAGCTGCTGGCGCAATTCTAGGATACCATTTGCTGGAGGATAATTGGTTTCCCCGTTTTGATAGGCTTGAATAATTGCTAAAGAAAGCCCCTCCGGGATTGGAAATATATCTGGATTGAAGTCCCCGATGGTGTAATTAAAAATCTGTGCCCCGTTAGCAATTTTCTCTTTTATCTCACCGGAAAGCTTGATGATTTCGGAGCCCACAAGCTCTTCGGCCATCGTGGCAATTCTAGGTGATGGAAGTTTTTCGGTATTGCTCATGGTAGTGGGTTGTTGGCAAATTCAAAGCATGCAAAGCGTAGCCTTTCAATTTGCAAAAGTACGAAAGAGCTTGTTTTTGTTCGTCATGATATTTATCCACTTTGTAAACGTGGGTTCCAAGAATGTTAGATGGCGCTAGAATTTGACGGGTATCACTTGTCAATAAAGTTGTTTAAGATGGATGACAAATTTTGAGAGTGAGGACTATTGCACTTCTACTTCGGCAAGCGGACTGAACAAATAGATACGCCCGGTATCCAGCTCTTCACATTTGATCCTTTTGCGCACCTTATGGAGTTTTCGAAAAGTTCTTTTCCCGTTGTAGATAAAAATAGAATCGTCGGGGAGGTCATCAACGATGGGTTGTTTTTCACCAGCATCGTATTCTCTAAGTGCTTTTTGCAGATTCACATCACTACAACTTGAGGCCGCAGGGTTTTTGAGATAAGACGCGAGGGCTCTCTCGATATTTTGGGGAAAGACATTCAATTCAAAAACGGGAATAAGGAGATTTCGGAAAGAAGTCTTCCATTCTGCGCCATGGGGTTTGACACGATGTTCGTGGGTGATCCACGTATTTAGGTGAGCAATTTCGTGTAATAGCGTAATTAGGAATGCAAATTCATTCAAATCACCGTTGACTGAAATGCGGTGTTTGATTTTTCCTTTTCCGGGACGAAAATCGCCTAGTTTAGAATTTCGTTGTTGAGTAATAGTCAGGTGGCATGGGCTATTGGCCATGAGCGTGCAGATGTAATCCAATGCACCTGATGGCACAAAAGGTTGAAGACCTCCAGAAATATTGGTGCTATTTTTCAATCTCCTCTAGTTGGATCAATTCGGGCTGAACGACCTCAATTTCGTCGTGCCAAGTGGGGCAAGACATGCATTTATTTTTTTTACGAAAAAGCGAGCAAGAGCTAGCTGTGACAACGACAACAAATAAGAAAAGGAGATAAAGTTGCTTCTTATGCATACGACTAACTTTAGTTCAAAAGTAAGAATTAAACGAGCTCTATTGAAAATTATTCGAATTGGGGGCAAAATGCCCAGAACATCGCTCTACTTTAGCAGCTGCATATGCCAATATTCAATCACATAGGAAGGTATTTCATTCTATTAGGGAATGTATTCAGTAGACCCGAGAGATTCTCGGTTTATTGGAAACAGATAGTCTTTGAAATCGATAAGATAGGAATCAAGTCCATAGGTATCATAGCCATGCTTTCTGCTTTTATGGGTGCGGTTATTTGTATTCAGACTGCTGCCCAAATCGACAGTGGTTGGATTCCGGCTTACACCATTGGATTTACGGTACGGCAGACCACCATTCTTGAGTTTTCGCCCACGATCATGTTGGTGATATTGGCAGGAAAAGTGGGTTCGAACATTGCCTCAGAGATAGGGACAATGCGAATAAGCGAGCAGATTGATGCCATCGAGATAATGGGAGTAAACTCTGCGGGATACTTGATTCTACCTAAAATCATTGCTGCTTGTTTGATCATTCCATTTCTGGTTATCATCAGTATGTTTTTAGGTATTGGGGCTGGTGCATTGATCGGAGTAATGGCCAATTTGGTCTCTTATAGTGACTATGAGCTTGGTCTACATTTAGATTTTAAGCCTTTCCAGGTAGCTTATGCAATCATCAAGTCTTTTGTCTTTGCCTTCCTGATGACTACAATTTCGGCTTATTGCGGATACTATGTCAAGGGCGGCGCATTGGAAGTTGGAAGAGCCAGCACACAAGCGGTGGTCTACAGCGTTGTCTTCATTATGATATTCAATGTGATACTCACAATTCTACTCTTACTCTAATCGATGATTGAGGTAAAAAATATCAGCAAATCTTTTGGTGACAAGACCATATTGACCGATATCTCAACCAAGTTTGAGACGGGCAAGGTGAATTTTATCATCGGACGCAGTGGATCAGGAAAGTCTGTTCTTACGAAATGTATTGTTGGACTTCACGAAGTGAATTCGGGCAGTGTAGAATTCAACGGGCGGAACTTCTCGGCAATGGGTCGGAGAGACCGCAAAGACATCCGTAAGGAGCTTGGTATGTTGTTTCAGGGCAGTGCATTGTTTGACTCTTTAACAGTAGAGGAAAACGTCGTTTTTCCATTGACCATGTTTTCTGCTGGTACTCCGGAAGAAATGCGTGAAAGGGCAAATTTCTGTTTGAAGAGAGTTGAATTGGAAGGCACGAACAAGCTTTTTCCGTCAGAAATTTCGGGAGGAATGCAAAAGCGTGTGGGTATAGCTCGAGCTATAGCGATGAAACCAAAGTATCTTTTTTGCGACGAACCGAATTCTGGGCTTGACCCGCAAACGGCGATCGTAATCGACAATCTGATCCGAGAAATCACCTACGAATACAATATCACCACTGTTGTTGTGTCACATGATATGAACTCGGTCATAGAAATAGGGGATCACATCAATTTTGTGAATGAAGGTAGGCTTTGGTGGAAAGGCACTCGTGAGGACATACTTCAGAGTGGAAACCGTGAGTTAGATGAGTTTGTATACGCCTCAGACTTTTTAAAGGACATACGCGAAAATCTTCGCAAATAGGTAGCAAAATCGCTCCCGTTGGAGCGATTTCACAAGCAACATTCACAGTTTATCAGAACTGCTTATTTTAGATGATGAAATAAAGGTAAGGCGGGGTGTGTCTATTTGGCGCGTTTCACGCAAATGACTTTGTAAGTGTTAGGTTTTATTTTGTAGATGCAATGAAAAGAGACAATCAAGACTTTACACCCTATGCACCATTAGGGTATTCAGAAGAAGAAATGCTTGAAAGAAGCAAGGAGTTTCTCGATTACATGAAAAAGCGACGCAGTGTGCGTGATTTCTCTGATCGCTCCGTGAGCAGGGAAGTATTGGACAACATCATTCAGGCGGCCTCAACAGCGCCCTCAGGGGCTCATAAGCAGCCGTGGACCTTTGGAGTGATCAGTAATGCTGAATTGAAGCATAACATTCGTGAATTGGCCGAAAAAGAGGAGTTTGAGAACTACCATGGTCGGATGAGTGAAACATGGTTGGATGATTTAAAAAAGTTTGGGACTGATCATATCAAGGAATTTATAGATGTTGCTCCTTACTTAATAATAGTTTTTAAACAAGTCTATGAATTGGATAAGGCGGGTGAACGCCACACGAATTATTACGTAAATGAATCGGTTGGTATAGCTGTCGGATTTTTATTGGCAGCAATTCACCACGCTGGTTTAGTAGCATTGACGCACACTCCGAGCCCGATGAATTTTTTAGAAAAAGCCTTGAACAGGCCTGGAAATGAGCGAGCATATCTTTTAATTCCGGTAGGACATTCGGCTGAGGAGGCCCAAGTTCCAGTATTAAAAAGGAAACCACTAGATGAGATAATGTTCATTCACTAAAGTGCAGCTAGTCAGTCAAATCGAGGTTATATTTTTAAAGGATCACTAAAATTTTGTTTTGCTCTGTAAGTTTTGTTTAATTTGCACCGATTTTAAACGATTCAAAACAGTATCAAGATGTCTGATATCACATCAAAAGTAACAGCTATTATAGTTGACAAATTAGGAGTTGACGAGAGCGAGGTTACCATAGAAGCAAGCTTCACGAATGACCTTGGCGCTGACTCACTTGACACAGTGGAGTTGATAATGGAATTCGAAAAGGAATTCAATATCGCTATTCCAGATGATCAAGCAGAAAAGATCAGCACCGTAGGACAAGCAGTCGACTACATTACAGATAACGTTAAGTAACCCCTCCGAATTTATGGAGCTAAAGAGAGTAGTAGTTACCGGCCTAGGTGCGCTTACGCCAATTGGTAATACAGTGGACGAGTATTGGAAAAATCTCATTCAAGGTAAGAGCGGTGCGGCTATGATTACTCATTTCGACGCTTCAAAGTTCAAGACACGATTTGCGTGTGAGGTGAAGGGATTCGACGCTTTAGATCATTTTGATCGAAAGGCAGGTCGAAAACTGGATCAATTCTCACAGTACGCGATGGTTGTTGCGGAGGAAGCCATTAAAGACTCAGGTATTGATTTGGACTCGGTTGATCTCAGCCGTGTCGGAGTTATCTGGGGATCAGGTATAGGTGGATTGAAGACCTTCCAAGACGAGTGCATGGCATTTGCTCTTGGAGACGGTACTCCTCGATTCAACCCATTCTTTATTCCTAAGATGATAGCCGATATTGCTTCCGGTCATATCTCGATCAAGTATGGTTTTAGGGGACCGAACTTCACGACAGTTTCTGCCTGTGCTTCTTCGACCAATGCATTAATAGACTCATTCAATTACATCCGTCTTGGCAAAGCCAAGGTAATGGTGACTGGGGGTTCTGAAGCAGCGGTTAATGAAGCAGGAGTTGGTGGATTCAATGCGTTGAAGGCGTTATCGACGAACAATGAGAATTTTGCGAGTGCCTCGCGTCCTTTTGACTCGACCAGAGATGGTTTTGTTTTGGGCGAGGGAGCGGGTTGCATTATTTTAGAAGAGTTGGACCATGCGCTAGCGCGCGGTGCCAATATCCTCGCCGAAGTTGCGGGCGGAGGACTTTCGGCCGATGCATATCACATGACCGCTCCACATCCTGATGGAATTGGAGCTTCAAGCGTAATGCGATATGCTTTGGAAGATGCAGAAATGCAGCGCAGCGAAATAGATTACATCAACGTTCATGGAACATCTACCCCTCTTGGGGACGTAGCTGAGTCGCGAGCGATAATTGATGTATTTGCTGAAGATGCATACAAACTCAATATTTCTTCGACCAAATCAATGACTGGTCACTTATTGGGAGCTGCAGGCGCAATTGAGTCGATTGCTTGTATTAAGGCAATTCAAGACAACATTATTCCTCCTACTATTAACTGGGCAAATGCTGATCCAGCGCTAGACTCCAAGTTGAATTTTACATTCAACAAAGCGCAGAAGCGCGAAGTACGTGCTGCGATGAGTAATACTTTTGGGTTTGGTGGGCACAACACGGCTGCCATCTTCAAAAAGTACTAAGCCTTGTGGTTTAAGCGACTATTTCAGAAAAAATCTGATCACCCTAAAATTGCTTCGTACGTGAGCAAGCATTTGGAATTTTCCCCGAATGATACAATTTTGTACGAGCAAGCATTTCGTCATTCCTCTGCATCTAAGCGAAATAAAAAGGGAATTAAAAACAGCAATGAGCGCCTTGAGTTTTTGGGTGATGCTGTCCTTGATTTGATTGTTGCTCGCTATCTCTATGACAAATTTCCGAAGCTAGAAGAAGGACAGCTTACAAAGATGAAAGCCAAAGTTGTGAGTCGAAGAACTCTTAACTCTTTGGGTGAGCGCATTGATCTCCCTCAACAACTTGAGCTTAATTTGGGCAAGCAAGTTCTCCATCAATCTATCATTGGAAATGCTTTTGAAGCTTTGGTTGGGGCTGTGTTTTTGGACACAGACTATGATTTTACCGAAAAGGTATTCCTCAAATTGCTGAAGAAAAACAACATAGACGAAATGGTTCATCTAGACGTCGACTTCAAAAGCAAATTGCACGAGTATTGTCAGAAGGATAAGATTTCATTGACCTTTGCCGTGGTTGAAGAGCAGCAGGAGGCAGGAAAGTCATTTTACGAGATAGAGGTTCGTCTAGATGGCAGGGGCTATGGCCGTGGTTCTGGAAAATCGAAGAAATCGGCTGAACAAACTGCTGCCCGGGCTGCTTGGGAGCAAATCGAATCAAATTGATTCCATTTCATCATTTACCGGAGGAGAAAAAAGCCAATTTCACGGCAGAATAACTTTTTCCAATGGCTATGAACAAGGGCTATTGCAACAACTCAACACATTCCAGATAAGAGACACGTCTAGGCTATTAACTTTGTAATATGGCTTTTCAGCTTGAAGTTGAATATGATTTTGATTTTCTATTGTTAGGAATCAGCTGCCATGAGAAGGATTATCGACTGTGCTGGATGCTCAACAAGGCCTTACAATATGGGCTAGAATGGACGGACGCGTTGGAGATTCATTTTTCTCATGGGCCGGTGTGTTTTCCAATGTTTCACTATGAAATGCCAGAAGACTTGTCGTCAATCTATTTGATAAAAAACAGAGTTGGTAGTGGTATTCTGATCCCTGAGCTGAAGCAGATGGACTATTTATTGAAGATTGGGAATGATCAAGATGAACATTCGAAGATCCTTAAGACCATCCGAAAAATACCGCATGTATTAGGTACATTTGACGTCGAAGTGAGCCGCCTTAAATCGAAAGATCACCTGATCTTCGAATAATTTGCATATTATGAAACGAACCAAAATCGTAGCGACTATAGGTCCTGCGACAAGTGATAAAGAGATATTGCGCCAAATCATCCTGGAAGGTGTGAACGTCGTGCGTTTGAATTTTTCCCATGGCGAGTATAAAGACCATGCTGACGTGATCAAGAATGTACGTGAGATCAACAAAGAAGAAATGTTGAGCACTGCATTATTGGCCGATTTGCAGGGACCTAAATTAAGAATAGGACAAGTTCGCGAAGGCGGAATCATACTTGAAAACGGCTCTCATATTACGATACGTGCAAGCGAAAACCAGACGAATCCCGATGAATTGACCACCAACTATTTGAACTTCGCAAATGATGTTCAGGCTGGTGAATTGGTGCTTTTGGATGATGGTAAATTGAAACTTAAGGTCTTGGAGACTGACGGCGACACATTGGTTACGCTGGAAGTCATACACGGTGGAAAGCTGACCTCGCGGAAAGGAATAAACCTACCAGATACAAAGATCTCGTTGCCTTCACTCACAGAGAAGGATTTACGTGATTTAGACTTTGCCTTGGACCATGATGTTGATTGGATAGGACTTTCATTTGTTCGAAATGCTCGAGATATTATCGAATTGAAAGAGCTTATTGCCAAGCGCAAGAAACATACTCGTGTCATCGCTAAGATTGAGAAGCCTGAGGCGATTGAAGAGATTGAGGATATCATAAAGGAGACAGATGCGGTTATGGTCGCTCGAGGTGATCTTGGTGTTGAGATTCCGATGCAGAAAGTTCCGATTGTTCAAAAGAAGTTGATCCGTATGTGCATCAAAAGTGCGAAGCCGGTTATTGTAGCTACGCAAATGATGGAGAGCATGATAGACAATATCACTCCAACACGTGCCGAAGTGAATGACGTGGCCAATGCAGTTCTAGATGGCGCAGACGCAGTCATGTTGAGCGCTGAGACCTCTGTAGGTAAATTCCCAGTGGATGTGATCAAAGCGATGAGTTCAATTATTGATGAGGTTGAGAAATACGACAATCTTTATCATCATGAGCGTCCGCCAGAGGAATCTGCGGAGGATCGATTTATCACCGACTCTGTTTGCTACAGTGCATGTCGACTGGCAAAGAGAACAGATGCTAAGGCCATTGTTACAATGACATTTTCGGGATATACTGGTTTCAAAATATCGAGTCAGCGACCGAAAGCTACCACGTTCATATTCACGGGTAACAAGAAGATTCTTACCATGATGAACTTAGTGTGGGGAGTAAAAGCATTCTACTACGATAAGATGGTGAGCACGGATCATACGATTGCCGACATCAAATATATTCTTCGAAAGGAAGGCTACATCAAAGAAGGTGACTTTGTGATCAACGTGGCTTCAATGCCTATTGCTGAGCAAGGGATGAGTAATATGGTTAAGTTGAGTAAAGCTTGATGATTTAGGCGATCTGCCTGCTCTAGGTGCACCATTGATTAACTTCTTTATGAAAGAGAATTTACAACAAATAAAAAAAGCAGTACCCATTCGATGAGTACTGCTTTTTATTTGATTGCAATTGTAGTTTATCTTTTTGCAGCTACGTGTTGGTTGCTCAAGAATAATTCCGCTCTTCTGTTGAGCTTGTGTTCTTGAGATGAGCACGAAGTATTGTTACCGCATTGGTTGACCAGTTTCTCCTCACCAAACCACTTGAATTCAAGTCGGCTTTTATCAATTCCCTTCCAAACCATATATCTTCTAATTTCTTGAGCACGATCTTCACTTAAATAGTCGTTGTATCCATCAGTTCCACGCGCATCGCAGTGGGCATCGACGAAGAGGACTACGTTTGGATCGACTTTCATTTGTTCAATGATTTCATCCAGGACTTTTGCTGCTGAGACACCGATATAACTTTGATCGAATGCGAAGAAAATCTTCTCGGCATCTTCACCGGTCATCGACCGTTGATTCATCAAATGACTTTGGTCGTGGGCGTTGCGCAGGTGATTGCTAGCCTCATCGGCTTTAATTTCGTTGAGATCATCTTTGAGACTAAGCATGTTGTTCCGGGTTTCATCCTCTGAATCTTTTGATTCGGTTATGCGTGCAGATTCTTCAGATGCTAGTCGCTGCGCTTCTTCTTCGGTAGTTGTTCGCGCTGTTTCTATAAATGCTAAACTTTGTACTTCAGTTTCAGTTGCTAAGCCTACTATTTCTTCTGAGGCTGGGCTTTGTGCTTCGACTTCGTTTGCTAGGCGCTCGGCTTCAATATTAACCATTTCGCCCGCATTTTCTTCGGATGCTTTCTTGACTTCTGCGAGTTGAAGAGCCTGAACTTCCGTTAATTTCTTGGCGTTTTCTTGTTCAATCACTTTCGCTTGAGCAACGACCATTTTTTCTTTGTATTCTTCTGAATAGTCAACCGCTTCGACTCCCATATTCAGGTACGTATCTTTTATAGAGTCGTCGATTTGAACGGAGAATATAGCTTCGTCGGAATTAAAATCCTCGGACATCATGAAGATATCAATTAGATCTCCTTCGTTCACCTGTATCGAAAATGCTTGATGTTCGTCAAGGACACCTTCTGTAATTCTCCCTGATAATCTTTCAGAAATTTTGATTTTTTTACCCACGAGCGAGCGTGTATCGCCTTGTATTTCGATTGTTCCAGCTAAGATTTGATTTATGATATCAAGTGTCGAGAAGAAGTAGATATCATCGCTACCCTCACCTTCTCTATCAGAGGCAAAGTAACCTGTATCATCTCCAGTTTCATATAGAATCGAGAAATCATCATGGCGTGTGTTAATTGGAAAGCCTAGGTTGTAAGCTTTCGCCCACGCTTCACCCCAGGCACTACAGCGGAAAATATCTTGTCCGCCCAAACCGGCATGGCCATCTGACGAAAAGTAGATACTACCATCATCGGATATAAAGGGAAACATCTCGTCGCCTTCTGTATTAACTTTGCTTCCAAGATTTTTAGGTGTCGACCAATTTCCATCTACCTTGTTGCTGACATAGATATCTGTTCCTCCGAATCCGCCGGACATATTACTCACGAAATACAGTCGATTTCCATCATCGGAAACCGAAGCATGTCCGGTTGAGTATGCGTCTGAGTTGAAAGGCAATTCAGTAACTTCTCCCCAACGATCATTTTCGAACTTGGACGAGAATATTTTTAGATTGACGTTACCATTTTCATCGAGCACGGGCTTGCCTTTTGAGACATTGTTACGCGTGATGTACATTATTTGATTTTCTGGATCAAAGCACACAGGGCCATCGTGGTATTTTGAATTCACGGCACCTTTGAGCATTTGAGCATCGACCAATTCATCGGCATTGTTGCGCTTGGCTGAGTAGATATTTAGGAAAGGATCGTTGTCACCTTGAGCGCGGATAGCTAGGTCTTCGTTGACACCTGCTGCGCAAAAGAGATAATTGTCGTTGAACTTGCAAACACCAAAAGCTGGCTTTCCGCTATTGACTTGCAATTTCTGTATTCTGTATTTCAAGGAATCGGCGCGAAGGCTGTTGTAATAGAATGGATCCTTGGTGTGGCTTTTAGCTCGCGCATCGCCTGGCTTTTCATCGGCGAATTTAGAGTACCAATAGACTGCATCGTCGTACCGACCAAGGCTCTTCAAAGCCTCTGCATAAAACAATTTGTCCTCTGCATTCGAATCATCCAGCTCAATGGTCTTGATATACCAATCTGCGCATTGTTCCAAGTCGCCCAATCGTCGGTATGTATTGGCAATACGCCTCATCACCTGTGGCTGGAATTCATCCCCCTCCAAAGCAAGTTGGTACAGACTAAGAGCCTTCTCATAATCGAAGATATCGAAGTACTGGTCCCCTTTTGTTAGATGAGGTGATTCTTGCGCTACCAAATTCATGGTTGTCAAAAGTAGCAATGCCGCTGTGAGAGTGATAATTCTCTTCATGATGCAGTAAGTTTTGTTTTCATTGTAGGTTTTATCCTACGCCTCAATACGTACAAACCTTACTTCTAGGTTACATGAAATACAAATTATTTACTCCTGTTTTAAAAATAGCGTGGATAAACGATACGCTTTCGTTTGTTTCCAACTGAATAGTTCAGCATTATTTCGTGGCTACCGTAGTTGGTAAGAATCATTTCATTTGTAGCAAAGTCCAGGGCGTAACCTATTTTCCACTTCTTATCCACTTGCCATTGAAGTAAAGCACCAGCTACCTCTCTGAAGTTGTAGTATGCTCCTATGTACAATTGGTCCATGTATATAAGGTTAACCAATGCACCAACTGAAACAGGTGAATTTGCTACACCTTTGGCTATGATGTTTGGCTGCAGTTTGTACTCACGGTTGATTTTGTATGAGTACCCAGCCATGAAATATACTGTAGGCTCAGTCTTACCGATAAGGACATCATGCAAGTTGTAGCTCTTTGGCTCTAGCTTGTTGCGGATCATTTTTGGCGAAGACAAACTGATGTAGTATTTCTTACTGTAGTAGTAAACTCCAAAACCTGCGTTTGGCAATATTGCAGACTTTGGGTTGGCCATGAAATACTCATCTTCCTGTCCGTAGTAGTCTGATGTCAAATCAACATCAACCAAATTGGCTTGATAAAGGCCCACACTTGCTTTGGCTCCAAATGCAAGTGTTGCGCGATTGATAAGACGCACTCTGTATGAGAAGTCTACGCTTATTTGTGTTTCACGTGTCGGTCCAATTTTGTCGTGCATCAGTCCAAAACCCATGGCCAACTCATCCACTTTTAGGGGAGTTTCAAAAGAGATTATTTGGGTATTGGGAGCTCCTTTAAAGCCCACCCACTGACTTCTATGAGAAGCGGTTACGTTGAGTACTTCGCGGTAACCCACGTAGGCTGGATTCATGTGTTGTTTGTTGTATACCATCTGAGTATACATTGCTTCCTGCTGTGCATTTGCGCTTGTCGCGAATGCCAAAACAACTAGTACGAAAGAGATTAACTTATATGATTTCATAACGAATAGATTCTTAGTTAGTAATGGTATTAATAGTTCAAGTAGATGTAGCCTTTGACTACTTTCATTTGATTGACCCCGAGGTCAAGAACAAAGAAGTAGGTGCCTTTCGGCAGGTATCCTCTTCCGAGCTTCATCTTTTCCTGAGCAGTACCATTCCAATCGTTTTGGTAATTCTCAGCTTCGAACACTTGGTGTCCCCATCTGTTGAATATGCTTAATTTGTTATCTGGATAATCTTCCAATCCGAGTATTTCGAATGCGTCGTTTACACCGTCCCCGTTTGGTGAGAAACCTTGTGGGATTATGAGGTCGATGAAACATTCAACCTGAATGACTATTTGAGCTGTGTCGCAAGCGTTGTAGATATCGCATACTACATAAGTCACAGTGTCAGTTCCACACCAATCTTCAGGAGCTGTATAGATGATCATGTCATCAAGTATCTCAACTTCCCCGTTATCGGCCCAGGCATCGCCCAAGTGAATATCGTCTCCATCAGGATCCCAGTCGTTATCCAGAGGATCTATTTCGATCTCATCGTCTTCTTCTAGGAAGTCGGCCACATCATCTTCTCCAATTGGAGGAGTATTTATCAACACTTCGAAGCTGCATGTATCGGCGTTGCCAGCAAGATCGTAGGCTACAAATGTAACTGTAGTGTATCCATGAGGGAACTCAGTTCCACTTTCGAATCCTTCGATCATCATGAGCTCAGCGTTGCAGTTATCTGCATAGAAAGGCTCGTCATAGATTACTAGAGGATCGATCTGAACCATATCCTCCGGGCACTCTATGATTGGGTTTTCTGCATCAAGCACTGTTACAGTGAATGAGCACTCCATTGTATTTCCTGCATCGTCGGTGATAAGGAATGTCTGCGTTGTAACTCCCACAGGGAATAGCTCGCCCGACTGGATTCCTTCGGTCAACTCGAATTGGGAAGCACTACAGTTGTCTTCGAACACAGGTGAATTGAAGTTCACAAACGCTCCACATATTCCTGTTGCGTTTTCAACCTCGATGTCTTCAGGACAAGTAACTACTGGTGCTTCTGTATCAAGCACAGTCACATTGAATGAGCAGAATGAAGTGTTACCTGCAGCATCCGTGATTTGGAACAGAACTTCTGTAGTACCTACTTCAAAGAAGTTATCATCCAATCCGCCAGACACAACTACAATAGTCACATCACCGCAGTTATCTGTTACTTCAGGATCGTTGAATTCAACAGTTGCTCCACAAAGGCCTAGGTCATTCTCTGCAGTAATATTCTCAGTACAAGTCAAGACTATAGGAACTTCGTTATCAACCACAGTTACCGAGAAACTGCAGGTGGTGTTGTTTCCGTAGATGTCAGTTACTTCAAATGTCACAACCGTCTCCCCTACTGGGAATTGCTCCCCACTTGCAAGACCTTCAGTCATTACTAGTGTATCAACTTCGCAGTTATCATCTGTAGTAGGCAAGTCATAGATCACACCTGCAGCGCATACTCCAAGGTCGTTGTTTACTAGTATGTTTTCTGGACAAACGATCGAAGGTGCTTCGTTATCGATAACAGTCACCTCAAAGCTACATGACGATGAGTTACCAAAACCATCGGTTACTTCATATGTCACAGTTGTCACACCTACAGGGAAGGTTTCTCCACTTGCAAGTCCTTCTGTAATGACTACACTAGCCACAGTACAGTTGTCGGTTGCAACAGGTGCATCGTATATGACCATCGCTCCGCAAACAGCAGTATCGTTGAACACTTCGATGTTTTCAGAACACATGATTTCAGGATCGATAGTATCCTCAAGGATCACAGTGAAAGAACAAAAGCTTCCGTTTCCGTCTGCGTCATCGGCAAACAAGTTAACCGTTGTGTTCTCAGTCACTAACGTGCCTACTGGCGGGACCTGTGTTATTGTTACGTCGCTACAGTTATCATTTGCGCTTAGCAGACCTGTATAATCAATCAAAGCAAAGGCACAATCCGTATCGAACTCCTCTACTTGATCTTCAGGACAAGCGATCACAGGAGCCGTGTTATCAAGTACTTCAACAGTGAATGTACAAGACGTTGCGTTTCCATCGGCATCAGTCGCAGTGACAGTGATATCATAGCTTCCTAGAGTGATTTCAGTTCCAGCAACCATTGATTGCTCTACATTCATCACACCACAGTTGTCATCAACTATTGAAGAAGTCGTGTAATCAGGTAGCATGAACAAGCAGTTGTCATCTACATATACCGTTTGATTCTCCACGCATTCGATAGAAGGTGCGATCGTATCATCCAATGTGATTTCGAACGTGCAAGACGTTGCGTTTCCGCTGTCATCCGTTGCAGTAATCGTAATCTCCTGTACAGCGCCTGTTCCGTTGATCGTTGTTCCGATGGCAGGTGACTGAGTCAATGCTGGAAGTGCAGTACAGTTGTCGGTTGCCAAGGCAAGACCAGTGTAATCAGGGATTACAAACTCACATGCATTTCCTACCAACTCAACCATGTTCTCAGGACAAGCGATCGCTGGATTCTCGTCGTCAAGGATCTCAACAGTCATTGAACATTCGCTCACGTTTCCGTGGATGTCAACCAAGGTCCAGGTAACAGTTGTTACACCGATTAGATACACATCAGAAGCATCAGTCGTTCCATTGTAATCGTTGGTTACAGTCGCTACTGAGCAGTTGTCAGATATCACTGGGGCATCTACTGATACTATCGCTTCACACAGACCGTCGTCGGTCCCTTGAACTATATTCTCAGGACAAGTAATTGCCGGAGCTTCATCGTCGGTTACTGTGATAGTCATTTCACATGTTATACTATTTCCAGCTAAGTCAAATACAGTCCAAGTGATTGTCGTAGTTCCTACAGGATACACATCTGTTGCATCTGAAGTACCATTGTAATCGTTGGTGAAGTTGGCCACTGAACAGTTGTCGTTTACTGCTGGAGCATTCACGTTCACAAGTGCTTCACATACTCCTGCATCGGCAGTTTGAGTAAGGTCGGCAGGACATGTGATAGTTGGCAATTCGTCGTCAGTTACAATGATCTCCATTGCACACTGTGACTCATTTCCATAGATATCGGTTACGGTCCATGTTACGATAGTCGTTCCTACAGGATATACATCAGTAGCATTGTCAGTTCCGTTGTAGTCGTTTATAACTCCAGCAACAGTGCAGTTGTCGGCAACCACAGGAGCATCGATTGAAACAAGCGCCTCACAAACTCCGGCATCAGCTGTTTGAATAGCATCTGCTGGGCAAGTGATCGTTGGCAACTCGTCGTCAACAACAGTCACAGTCATTGAGCACGTAGACTCATTTCCGTGGATGTCAGTAACAGTCCAAGTAATGATTGTTGTTCCTACTGGATAGATATCCGAAGCATCCGACGATCCGTTGTAATCGTTCGTGATACTTGCCACGGCGCAGTTGTCAGATGCCACTAGGGCATCGACTACGGCCATCGCTTCACACACATTTGAATCTGCAGTTTGAGTTAGGTTGGCAGGACATGTGATCGAAGGTGCTTCGTCATCAGTAATTGTTATTGTCATTGAGCACTGGCTCATATTTCCGTGAATATCGGTCACTGTCCAAGTCACTGTTGTAGTTCCCACAGGGTATACATCAGATGCATCGTCAGTTCCATTGTAGTCATTGGTGATACTTGCTACGGCGCAGTTGTCAGATGCCACAAGGGTATCTGCTGTAACCATCGCTTCACATACACCTGAATCTGCTGTTTGTACTACGTCCGCTGGACAAATGATCGAAGGAGCTTCGTCATCTGTAACAGTGACGTTCATTGAGCATTGCGTTGTATTACCGAATAGATCAGTAACAGTCCAGGTAACGATAGTAGTTCCTACAGGATAGATATCTGTCGCGTTATCAGTTGAGTTGTAATCGTTTGTGATTCCAGCTAGGGTGCAGTTGTCAGATGCCACTGCGGCATCTACTACCACCATCGCTTCACATACACCGGCATCGGCAGTCTGACTGATATCTCCAGGACAGGTAATCGTAGGATCTTCGTCGTCAGAAACGGTAACAGTCATTGAACAAGTAGACTCATTTCCCCAGATGTCATAGACAGTCCAAGTCACAGTAGTCGCACCGTTCGGGTAGATTGCTGAAGCGTCGTCTGTTCCAGTGTAATCGTTGATGAAAGCAGATACACCGCAATTATCAGCCACTACAGGTTGTGGAATAGTTACCGTAGCATCACATGAGTTGTTATCGGCAGTTTGAACGATATCGGCTGGACAAGTGATTGAAGGAGCTTCATTGTCGCTCACTTCAACAAGCATAGCACATACCGTTGAGTTGCCATAGATGTCATAAACAGTCCACACAACAGATGTTACCCCTACAGGATAGATGTCTGTTGCATCTGATGTTCCATTGTAGTTGTTGGTAAAATAGTCAACAGTACAGTTATCATTTGCCGAAGGCGTAGGCATTGAGACAAGCGCCTCACATACACCAGCATCGGCAGTTTGGAATACATCTGCAGGACAAGTAATCGTTGGCAATTCATCGTCTGTCACAGTAATAGTCATACCGCAAGTCGTTTCGTTACCGACAAGATCGGTTACAGTCCAGATCACTAATGTTGTTCCTACAGGGTAGATATCTGTTGCATCGGCCGATCCGTTGTAGTCATTGATAACTGAGGCAACACCGCAGTTATCATTTGCCAAAGGCGCTGGAATCGTTACCAATGCATCACACGAGCTAGCATCAGCCGTTTGGACCATACTCATTGGACAGTCGATAGTAGGGAATTCGTTGTCAGTCACTTCGATAGTCATCGAGCACTGGGTAGAATTTCCATGTACATCAGTTACAGTCCAAGTCACAATTGTTGTTCCTACAGGATAGATATCTGAAGCATCCGACGATCCGTTGTAATCGTTCGTGAATCCAGCTACGGCGCAGTTGTCAGATACCACTGGGACATCGACTGCAACCATCGCTTCGCATACACTTGAATCTGCACTTTGCGTTAGGTCGGCAGGACATGTGATCGAAGGAGCTTCGTTATCTATTACTGTTATTGTCATGGCACATTGCGTGCTGTTTCCGTAGATATCTGTTACCGTCCATGTGACAGTTGTTGTTCCTACAGGGTAGATATCTGAAGCATCCGACGATCCGTTGTAATCGTTCGTGAATCCAGCTACGGCGCAGTTATCAGACACCACTGGGGCATCGACTGCAACCATCGCTTCGCATACACTTGAATCTGCACTTTGCGTTAGGTCGGCAGGACATGTGATCGAAGGAGCTTCGTTATCTATTACTGTTATTATCATGGCACATTGCGTGCTGTTTCCGTAGATATCTGTTACCGTCCATGTGACAGTTGTTGTTCCTACAGGATAGATATCTGAAGCATCCGACGATCCGTTGTAATCGTTCGTGAATCCAGCTACGGCGCAGTTGTCAGATACCACTGGGGCATCGACTGCAACCATCGCTTCGCATACACTTGAATCTGCACTTTGCGTTAGGTCGGCAGGACATGTGATCGAAGGAGCTTCGTTATCTATTACTGTTATTGTCATTGAGCATGTTGTCACGTTTCCTGCTACATCAGTAGTAGTCCATGTGATAGTAGTTGTTCCAACAGCGTAAACATCTGAAGCATCAGAAGTACCGTTGTAGTCATTGATTGTAGAAACAATTCCACAGTTGTCGTTGGCTACTGGAGTTGGAATAGAAACTAGTGCTTCGCAAACGCTGGCATCTGCTGACATTGAAATGTCTGCAGGACAAGTGATTGTTGGAGCGATAGAATCTTCAAGAGTTACATCGAACGTGCAAGTAATAAAGTTACCGTTGTCGTCTGTTGCAGTGATAGTCACATTGATCACAGTTCCGTTTTCAGAAACGATGGTTCCAGGG
>JBLHIB010000030.1:0-29838 GCA_047615865.1 Gammaproteobacteria bacterium | reverse complement strand
AGATTCTAGGAGATCTTATCATTGCTGAGAACCATGTTGTTGGAAATCTTGGCGGATTGCAGAATATTGAATCGGTTGAAGGGAATATTGTTCTATCACCTCAGAATTTAGTGCTTTCGGATTTGAGCGGATTGAATGCGCTGGTTTCAGTCGAAGGTGCTTTTTTTGTGAGTTTGCCTGCCCTCACAACGCTTACTGGGCTTGAGAGCCTCAATTATGTGGGAGGAGATTTTGAATTGAAAAGTATGGACTTATTGGCCAATGCCGATGAGCTTGTCAGCTTAATGGCTGTCGAAGGAACATTAAGCATCCACAACAACAGCAGTTTGGTGAATGTCAATGGTCTTGAGTCGCTTGAGTCGATCGGACAAAATTTGGCTATTCATGATAATCCTGCTTTGGCGATGTGTTGTGGTATTCTCCCTGTGATTAGTGAAAACGGAGTTGTAGGAGAAGTGACACTTGTCAATAACAATAGTGGATGCAACGAAGTTGAGGAAATTGAACTCGCTTGTGCTGAGTTTGTCGAGGACATACAAAATTTGGAGTTAGAATTCATTTGCAACTCGTCAAAAAGACAGATTCGCTTTCGTACCAATGACAACGCTGTTTATTATTTGTGGAGCTTGTCTGGAGCTGAAATGGAAAGGGGAGTGTGCACACCATTTGAGTCTAGCGTTATCAATCTCCCGCAATCAGGATTGCACGGTCTATCGGTTCATTCAGGTAAGGATGTTATTGTTCGTCGGTTCGCAGTTTATTGATCTAAACTAGCTTGCATTTCTTTGCTAACTTCTTCCATGACTATAGTGAGAGTATTGATGTTATCACCAAGATCTTCTGTTAATCCATTTACAGCGTGTTGCTCAATCATCTGCACTACACCTTGTAATTCATGGATTTCGAACAAATCAATATTCGGCTTGATTTTATGAGCGAGTTGATATACTTGGTCAAACTCCCCTTGCTCAAAGTGCTTCGTTAATTCGGCCATGTCCAAATTAAACTGCTCTAGAAAAATCTTCATAGTTCGCTTCACAAATTGCGTTTCGCCCTTATACATGTCAAGCAATCGATCTAGTGAGAACCGGGCATGGGATGCTTTTTTCTTTTGCTTTGCTTTGGATGTCTTCTTTGCAAATTTTGTTGATTTTCCGAGAGTATTGAAGGCAATGAGTTTTGAGTACAATTCGTCATGATCAAAAGGTTTCGATAAATAGTCGTTCATGCCCGCTTCAAAGCATTTATTTTTTTCCCCTTTGATAGCATTTGCAGTCAAGGCAACAATTGGTAATTGGAGCTTGAGATCTTGTCGGATTAATTTTGTGGCTTGAATTCCGTCCATCTCGGGCATTTGCATGTCCATTAAAATGAGATCGAATTTGTCTTTTTTCAAAGCCTCTAAAGCTTCCAAACCATTCAAGCTAGTTTTGACTATTGTGTTCCATTTTGCTAAGACAGTTACGGTGAGAAATTGATTGACTTCGTTGTCTTCAACCAATAGAATCCGCATTCCATTTAAATCCTTTTTGGTGTGAATGATTTTTTTCTTGACTGGAGGAGCTTGTCCATGTGGCATGAGGATAGTAAAACTGAATATTGATCCCTTGCCTTTTTTGCTTTTTACATCAAGCGTGCCGCCAAATATTTCCACCAGTTGGGTTGCGATGGAAAGTCCAAGTCCCGTACCTCCGTATTTTCGGGTGATGGTTTCGTCTTCTTGAGTGAAACTTCGAAAGATGCTTTTTAATTTTTCTGCATCAATTCCAACACCTGTATCATGGACTGAGAAATGAAGTTTGTCATGCCCAGCCGTGGTCTCAATCAACTCAATATTTACATCTATTCCTCCCTTTGTGGTGAATTTGATGGCGTTACTGATCAGATTGTTTAATACTTGACTCAGTCTGCCAGGGTCACCTTGCAAGTATTTATTGATGCTTGCATCTCTCTTGTAGTCGAAATAGATACCTTTCTCTTTGGCCTTAAAAGATAGCGATTGGTGAATATTTGCAAGCATTTGATCAATGTCTAGATCAATTATTTCAACATTGAATTTTCCTGATTTTATTTTGGACATGTCTAGGACATCGTCTATGATGACCATCAAGTCCTTTGCTGAGCTATTTATAGCATTCAGATATAGTTTTTGTGATCCATTCAGTCGAGTTTCGTTTATCAAACTAGCCATTCCGAGAATCGCATTCATCGGAGTTCTTATCTCGTGTGAAATATTGGCTAGGAACAGCGCCTTGCTGTCAAGTAGGTACTCAGCCTCACTTTTAGCCAGTTCAAGATCAGATTCGATCTTTTTTCTGTGGGAAATATCGAAGTGAATGCCAAGAGTTCCAGTCACTTCGTGGTTTTCGTTAAAAATAGGCGCTCCAGAGACTATGGCCCACATTTCTTCGCCGTTTTTCTTGATTAGTTTTATTTCATAAACCCCAAACTCGCCGTTGCGCCGAGATACTTCTTGGTTGCGCATTGCATCGCGTTGATTCTTATTGACTAAGATTTGTTTAGGATCTTTACCGATCAAATCCTCTGCAGTATACCCCGTTAATTTGAGAAATCTGGGATAAGCATTGACTACTATTCCTTGAGAATCTGTCTCCAGCATTCCCAAATCCATATTTTCTATTATCCCTCTATACTTTTCCTCGGATGCGGCAATTTGAGACTCCGCAAATTTTCTTTGTTGAATCTCAGTCCTCAATAAATCTGCCATCTTGAGCAAATCATCGTCGTCAAAAATAACTTCTGTGCTCGCAATTGATTGGAGAGATTCTTTTAAAGTATCGATCAGCATTTGCTGTTTCTTACTTTCGTGAAGCAGCTGTTTATTGGATGCTGTCAGTTCCTTGGAAGAAATCTCCATGGTTCGCTCAATCAAATTACGATCACTTTCGTGATGGATGTAGGATTGATTAATTGCTTCAAGAAATGGTAATATGTTCTGAGGAACATTTTCCGTGTCTCCGAAGAATTTTTTTAGTTGTCTTTTTAGCAGCCTATGTCGATCTGGCATTAATTTTCTGAATAGGTTGTAATGGTCATGGTCTGGTTGTGAAGTGAGCATCCAGCGCTTGACATCACGGGTGAAATTTCTCCATTGGAATAAAATCCGGAGTAGATAACATCGTCGCCGAATATTTCTTTAACGGATTCTACTTCTTCTTCAATTCGTTGATCAAGAACTAACCTTCTTCCGATGCAAGAGATCATCAAAACGAATGACAGTTCTGATTGAGTAATAACTTCAAGAGAGGCTTCTGCCGCATTGGCTGCGCCGTCAATCAATCGATCGAAATTGGCCATCATGAGCCTTACTTCTGAGTTTTCAGGTAAATCGCCAGCAAAAGTCATCGATCCTTCTTCTTCGTTGATGGATAAAATTGTTCTTACAAGTTGGGAACCATCGTCCTGATACAAACTTAAAGGAAATAACAATGCTGATCCAGGCAAATCTGCTGCTTTGTCTCCCAAGTACTTCTTGTAAAGGACCAAAGCACTTTGACCATCGAGTTCGTACAGTACATTTCCTTTGGATTTTGTTACCGTTCTAATCGGACCAAATTCGTCCCAACCTCCTTTCGATCCGTGACCAACTTTTAGGTCAGATCCATAGTGTCCTATCGCAACAATTTTACCAGATTCTGGAGTCTTGTCCAATCCTACATAAGTTTTTGAAAATCTTCCTGCATCGGCGGCAAGACCTCCAGTTACTATAACTTCCTTGGGTAGATTTTTATTGATTCCGGCTACGAGATTATCTCCATTTACCATTGATCCATCGGATATGACGAGGATGTGGACCAGTCCTTTACGGAGTAATTTTTCTTGAATGGCTTTACCACAATCGAAACTATTTTCGTAGTTAGACACATCAATCTCGATGAAGTCAAGTTGTGTTTTTTCGTAGAATATCGCCGTAGCAATGATCGATTCGTCTTGCACGCGGTCATCGATAATCTCGCCTGCAGTGGATCCGCTAACGATATGTGCGTTTGGATATTTGGATTGAATTTCGGCAAAGCGCTCGGGCTTGTTAACCACATCAATACCTCCAAAACAGAGCACAAAATTAGCTGTTTCTTTCAGCCCTGAATCTTTTTCGACTTTCCAACCTGAGCTGGCATTCCACGATAACTGTTCAACTTTCATAGTTAGATTTCTTTGTTCTTAATCATTCTATAGATGGTCGACTTTCCAATATTTAATTTTTTGGCAACAAATACAACGTTCTGATCATACTTGTTTAGGAAGTGCTTGATTATTTGAGCTGTGTATTGCTTGAGAGAATTCTCTGAGACGAGGAAATCTGAGGTTCCAATTGCTGCGTTAAATGAGATGTCGGCAGCTTCGATACTTCCATTTGAGCACATGACGGCTGCCAGTTCGACGACGGCTTTCAACTCTCGAATATTTCCAGGGAAAGTGTATTCGCGCAATTTGGATTTGGCACTACTGGTTAACTTTAGTTTTTTTGTTGTGTTGGCTTTCGCGAATTCTGCCAAGAAAAACTCGGCCAATAGTATCACGTCATTGCCTCTATCGCGCAGGGTGGGTAATTCAATGGGTAATCCCAGTAAGCGGTAATACAGGTCATTTCTAAACGTGTCTTTCTGAACAAGTTCACCTAGATTTTGGTTCGTTGCTACAATAATGCGAACATCAAATGGGATTAAGTCATTGCTGCCGATTGGAGTAATTTCTCGTTCCTGCAATGCTCTGAGAAGTTTGGCCTGTATAGCTAGATTCATTTCGCCAATCTCGTCTAGGAATAAAGTTCCCTTGTGCGCTTGAAGAAATTTTCCTGTGCGGGTTGAATCTGCTCCGGTGAATGCCCCTTTGACGTAACCAAAGAGTTCGCTCTCGATGAGTTCCGAAGGAATTGCAGCGGCGTTGACTGCTACGAAAGGTTGTTTGGCTCGAGAAGAATTGTAGTGAATCGCCTTTGCGACCACTTCTTTTCCTGTTCCCGTTTCACCAGTTAAAGAAACAGTAATGTTAGAATTGCAGGCTTTCTCCATCAAGGACTTTACCTTGTTGATCAATGAACTCTGACCAATGAGATTGTTGAATTGGTACTTAATACCGATTTCTTCTCTCAATTGGTCAATCTCTCTTTCAAGATCGAGTTTCTCTCGGATATTTTTCACACTTTTCCAAAGCCGATCTTTGGCTTCTTCATCCTTTACAATGTAGTCATAGACTCCTTCACGCAATAAATTTACAGCTGTTGAAACATCATTTTGTCCCGAGACCATGATGACTGGCAATGTGGGACTATATTCTTTAATTTTTAGAAGTACTTGGTCTCCTGACATGTCCTCAAGTGAGTAATCCAAGGTGACCACATTGGGGTTGCGGTGCAGGTTTGCGAGAAATTCTTTTCCTGTGGTAAATCTTTCGACTTCATACTCAGGATTTAAGTTCAGCAAATATTCCAGAACCTCGCCGTACCAGACATCATCCTCAACAATAAATACTTTAAATGGATTGGACATTTCTTAGTTGGTGTGTTTTAAGTGGTGTCAAATTTATATCATAGGTCCTAGAAAGAAGTAAGAAACTATGATACTAAGGGTGTAAGAATGTTCTTACTCCCAAAAGATAACGAATTCCATTTGCGCTTGTCGCGTTGTATGGTTTTTTATTCAAACTTGAAAACACAGTAAGTTCATCCACTCTTTTTAGAGACTGCTCGCAAACCTAAGTGCGAGTTTGGTAGGATGATATTTCATACAGATGCAACCAATTATGAGATTACTGAGTCTCCAATAATACGAACGCAATGTAAAATGGAAGCCTATGAAATTTAAAAATCAAAATGGGTCCAAGAAGCAAACCGGAGTTGGAGATGTCTACAATTTTTCTGGTCCTCTTTGGGAAAGATATTACCAAGAAACTAGGAAGAAAGTACGTTTTCCACGAGGGTATAAGGATGTATCGATCTATGATTGAAACTTCTAATGTGTTCTTTCAAAGCAACTGAGGTTCCGGAATCTTTAGCGGGATGAACAACCGGAAGTGCTTTCTTGTGGAAATTCGTTAAGGATTGAAATTGTAATCACAAGAACAGTATTTGCCTCAAAATAAAGCGGCTGCCCCGATCAATCGGAGCAGCCGCTTTAATTTTTATACTCTTAGATTTCTAAAATTCTATTGCTGTATGGCGTGCATTTATTTGATCAACCATATCGTTGTACAGATCATTCATTGCCTCTAAGCGTTGAATCATCTTTTCAGTTTTTGCGTCACCTGGGTTGTAGAAATTATTGATTCGTACCAATCTTTCGGCAACGCTCAATTTCAATTCAACATCCTTTGCAATTTGAATTGCGAATTCGGGAGTTAAAGAAGAGAAATAATCCAAGTCGTCCTCAAAAAGCTCAAACAATCGGTCTCCAACTTTGGTGCCTAAACGTTGCGCTTCGAGCTGCTTTTCAAGAGAAAGGGTAGAGGTTTTAGGCTGAGAAACTACAGAGGTATCCAAAGGACCTAATGCATACAATGACTCAATTATTGGAAGCATTACTCTGTCATAAGGAACATTAACCTCTGGCATCACTTCGATGCATTTGTTCAAAACATTGAGGGCTTTGTCTTCCTTGTTTTCTTTGATCAATTGTTCAGCTAGATTTGAACATTGCAGACGAAGATTGGTCGTCATTCGACGGTTGTTCTCGTCCATGTAAATCCCTGTGGTATCATCCATGTTACCCCATTGGAATTTCTCCATGACATTCACATACATGAGCTCAGTGGCAATTGTTCCTAGAACATTAGGATTGTTGTTTGGTGGTGATTTAATTGGCACCAACCGGTATGCTAAACCTTCCAATTGGAAATAGTCTGTGAGACCAATATAAGCGTCCATACCTGTTGTAACGGCAAAGTAGATCGGACGATCCCAGTCGTTGTTGCTCAGCAAGTCCAACACAAGTAAAGTGTTCTTGTAAGCGACATTCTTAGGCTTGCCTTTACCGTCGGTAAGTGTCCATTCTATTGCTTTAACGATCTTGGTAGAATCAGCTTCGGAAACCGTTCCATTGGCAATTACTTTCGCTGAATCAACAGGAATGCTGAATTTGTTCGATGGAAGGTATTGGATAGGTTTCCCAGAGCCAACATTGAACGACTTGCTGTCGTCCAAGCAAATATCCAACGCACGTCTTAGATCGATGTATGCATCGTTTTTGTTCAAAGAATTATCCAAGTATACATAGTCACGAGTACCTTGGCGATATTTCTGTTCACGCATTTTGAATGGAACAGGATCCGAATTGTAAGCCTTGCGCTTCATCTGATCGATATACCAATCGGTATTCAAGAGCGAAAGATTTACGACCCTTACATCTGTGCGATATCCTTCAACTTCTTGAACATACCATAGAGGAAAGGTGTCATTATCACCATTCGTGAATAGAATTGAGTTGGGCTCGACTGTGTCCAAGTAGTTTTTGGCAAAATCTACACCTGTTCTTCGCTTTGCACGAGAGTGATCGTCCCAACCATTGGCTGCAACAATCATAGGAACGATAAGACATATGGCCACTGCGATTGAGGCTGCTCCCGTTTCTCCTAACTTGAATTGTTTGAACAGTATCATGATAAGGTGCAAAGCAAGGGTGATACCAGTCATGTAAATAAGCGAGTAAGAAAGAGTTTGACCTCCACCCATCATCGATTCCATGAGCCAAAAGAAAATTGACCCACCAACTAGCATAACTGCCAATCGTTGGAATCCTTTCCAAGTAAGTGTTAAAAATGCATCAAAAAGAGCATAGACACCAATGCCGACCCAGAGCACAAAAGCATAGAATGAACCTACATATGCGTAGTCTCTTTCTCTCGGTTGCATGGGGTATTGGTTCAAGTAAATCACAATGGCGGCTCCCGTTAAGAGGAAGAGTAGCGACACTATTGTAAAGTCTTTAGGCATTTTAATCATGTGGAAAAACAGACCTATCAGACCTAAAAGCAGAGGCAAGTAATAGTACTTATTGAATCCTTTGTTGTTGGTAACTGATTCTGGAAGTTCATCTCGATTTCCGAGTCTTTGTTCATCTATAAAGTCTACCCCGGACAACCAATTTCCATTGGTAATATCACCATGCCCTTGCATGTCATCTTGCCTTCCAGCAAAGTTCCACATGAAATAGCGAGCATACATCCAGCTATACTGATAGTTCACCAAGTACCTGAAATCCTCGACATAAGTAGGCTTCAGTTTGGTCAATAGACGATCTCTTTTCTTAATGGTTTTTCGATACTGAGTATCAAACTCTTGGGGTATCTGTGTTCCTTGCTGAAGAGCCTGTTGCTGGTATTGCGCCAATTGCTGTAAGAAACTCTCAGCCTCTTTTAAATCGGCCTCGTTCTTCATTACTTTCTCGCGTTCCGCAGGATTCTTCCAATCTTTATAATTACTCCATTCTTTGTAAGCAGCAAGGTGATTGCCTTGTCGGCTATACATTCGAGGGAAGACACCACAGTACTTAGGATCGTAATTAGGAATTGCTCCTTTTTTGTCTCCGGAGTCCACATATTCTTGAACCAAGAAATAACTAGATTCCGAATCTAGAAGTTCTTGAGCCTCCCATTCCCAGCGGAATGACTCTACTCGAATTGGCCCTTTTTTGTCGTTCTTATAGACCGAGTAACTTTTAATATGTGCCGAGTTCCCATCTTTGTAATCATCACCAGCTAGTGTTGGTGTATTGAAATACTGACCATAAGTCAATGGTCTATCTCCATATTGTTCACGATTTAAGTATGAGAGCAGGGCAAATAAATTCTCAGGATTATTCTCATCCATCGGAGTGTTTGCATTTGATCGAACGACAATCAAGGCAAATGTTGAGTAACCTAAAATGCACATCAACGAACCTAGCACAAGTGTGTTCACACCTACCCAGTTTTTCTTTCTAGAGAACCAAAGAGCCGCCACGAAGAATAATAAGGTGAGGAAGCCATAAACGATGACTCCAGAATTGAAAGCAAACCCCATTTCATTCACGAAGAACAACTCGAATCTTGCCGCCAGAGATATGAAACCCTGGATAATGCCAACTTGGATCAATCCTAGAACAGCCAACGAAATCGCTAATGTGGCTATAACTCCTTTGGGAGTTACATCGTATCTTTTGAAGTAATATACAAAGGCAATAGCCGGAATCGCAAGGAGGTTCAAAAGGTGAACACCAATCGATAATCCCATGAGATAGGCTATCAATACGAGCCAGCGCAACTCTCCTCCTTTATTGGCCATGGACTCCCATTTCAGTATTGCCCAAAACACCACCGCCGTGAAAAGCGATGACATGGCGTATACTTCGCCTTCTACAGCAGAGAACCAGAATGAATCACTAAAAGTATACATCAAGGCTCCAACCATTCCGGAACCTAGAACTGCTATAAGCTTTCCCGTAGACCAGGCGCCGTTTTTGTCGGCGACTTTCTTTACAATGTGCGTGATACTCCAGAATAAAAATAAGATGGTAAAGGAGCTGGATAGCGCGCTTAATATGTTTACACTCATCGCCTCGTACCCTTCAGGTGCAAAGATGATAAAGAATCGAGCGAGCATCATCCAGAAAGGGGCACCTGGAGGGTGACCTACTTCCAGACCATTTGCTGAAGCGATAAACTCCCCCGCATCCCAGAAACTGGCTGTTGGCTCAATTGTGAGTAAAAAAACTATTGTTGCTACTAACCAGATCACCCAACCGGTGATCACATTCGGACGATTAAAATTCATGTTGATGGCAAGGTTTGAATAGGCGCGAATTTAGGAAATATAAAACAGGCAATCAGCACCTATTTTTACTGTTGGCTTGTCTTAACAATCTGGCACCTGTTTTGGATGTTTGTGGTAGAATTTTAAGCCAATTTTGGATAAATAGGCAAAATGTAATTTCGGGGTTGTATTCACAAAAAAAAAGGGTCGATCAATGCCTTAACATCGTCGACCCTCCTTGAGTATTTTTGTTTTCTGATAGCTTACTCTACAACCACTCTAACTGTTGATGTATGGGTAGTTCCTATTACACGGAGAAAATATACTCCTGAAGATAAGTAGGAAACAGAGATAGTATGAGAAACACCATTGAATAGACCATTCTTCACCAATTTCCCATTGGCATCGATTAGTGTATATGCACTTGCACCATCAAAATCAGCTAAATTGATTTGCAAGTTATCGCTTGCAGGAATAGGGAAAACTGATACGTTACCTCTTTCCAACTCGTCAACGCTGTCTTCACAATCCGTATTGACTCCAAACTCGATGATCAACTCATCGCTGTCACCAGTGCCAAAAATCAAGCCATTCAATTCATTGCCCTGCTCGTCAGTAATTACGATGTCAATGAAATTTGCAAGAATTGCAGAAGCAGGATCAACAGCTAGCGTGTAACATCCATCTTCAAGACAAAAATCGAAACTCATTGTTCCAGCACCAGCAATCAAAGGCCATTCACCTTCAATTTCAACTCCTTCGCTTTCCAGAACAAACTCGAGAAGGTCCGTGTCGTTTCCAGTCAATTCAGCCGAAATCGTCACAGAAACAAATGTGCAAGCTTCTTCTTCTATATACAATGTAACGCACTCTGTTACACCTTCAGGGCATAGGTCAGTCTCGTATGAAGCACATACTTCGTATTCACCTGGACCAGGAAATGTGTGAGAATTGAATGACCCTGTGCCAAATGTGCTATCACCAAAAGACCAAGATATTTCAGCTGACAGATCTGATGCCTCTGCTGTGAAGTTGTAATTCAGACCGTTAAACTGATCGTATTGAATTTCCAAACTACAAGCTCCAGCTTCACAACCGCCATCTACAGAGAATGCATATTGCATGTGAAAGTTTCCGTCGTAAGTAGGTCCTTCAAACCAATCTATTTCTGAGCCATTGATGAAAACACCAGTCTCGAAATTGTTGCTATTGTCCAAAGGGTCTCCTGCATATAAATCAACCGTATAACATCCTGGAGGCAGACAATCAGTTGCATCACAAGATTCAATATCACCGCTAAACGCACAAGCCCCACTTTCCCAAGTTTCTCCGTTTTGATCAGTAACGATGTACTGAACGTTAAATGGTCCACCTTGAGAAACATCAGAATCAAAAGCAAAATCAACCTCAGTGCAAGGGAAGAAACAATCGATATCGACTACAAACGCGTATTCTTCTTCTGTACATGTAGGCGAAGAATAGAGAGCAGTCACTGTAAAGTTTCCGTTCTCTTCGAAACAGATCTCCTGATAATGACCAGCGTCTTCGATAACCTCACCTGTGCTAGTTATCCAGACAACAGATTCTCCCTCGACGAATGATCCGATCTCGAAGCCAAAACATCCACAATCGTCTAGTACTACATATCCAGAATCTTCAGGACATGTGCCATTTTCGCTTACTACGATATCGACACACCACCAAAGTGGACAATCTATTGATTCGTGAAATGCACAAATAGTGTATTCTCCTGGCGTAAACGTATAGTCCAACGCTGTTCCATCTGCAATGAAATCATCGTTGATGTACCATGAGACTGCAAAGCCTTCAGGAACTTCTACCTCGAATAGGTATGAGTCAGTATCTATCTGATCATAATCACCTGAAATACTACACGGATTGCAATCAGTATTAATTCCGAAGTTAAATGAACTTTGATAGTTGCCATCAATTTCATTGAAGTCGGTGTCACCTACATAGGTCACTGGATCACCCAGTGTTAAAGAAAATTCTTCGTTTCCTTCAATCTCGATGCCAACGCTCGTAATCTCCAAATTGTAACAACCGTCTTCCAAACAGGGAACGGCATCGCAGAGCATTTGTTCATTTGAAAAGCTGCACTCACCTTCTTCAATGATGTTGTCCATGGAATCATAGATAACCCAATTCAAAGATGTCGGTCCGCCAGCTTCGGTATCACTTTCAAACTCAACACTCGTTTCGTTGCAAGCCGCTGCGCATTCTACTTCAGCCGCTCCGAGAGTATAAGTTTCACCTCCACAATTTTGAGATGAATACTCTGCAATTACTGTAAAGCTTCCATTTTGAGAATAGCAGTGTTCAATAAAGTGACCTTCGTTGAACAAAATTGTGCCATCTCCGAAATCCCATGTAACATTCTCTCCTTCTGCGAACGAACCAATCTCGAATGAGTAACATCCACAATCTTCGCTTTCATCCATAAAGGTGTCTTCTGGACATGCTTCACAAATTGAGGGAGTGAAATTATCACACCAGAAAACACCATCTGGGCAAGCCATTGTTTCGTAGCTCACACAGACTTCCGCAGGATCATTGCTTTCGAATTGTATCGTCACAACGTCAGTTCCTTCCAAGTATGCGTCGCCATTGATAGTCCAAAACAATTGTGTCCCCGGCTCAAATCCAGATGCCGTAAAGATCATTAATCCGCATTCCTGGTTTTCGTAACTTACGATTAATTCACACATTCCGCGAGCTTCTGAAGCGATCATATTGATCGAGCCAGCTAAGAAAAAGATTGAGAGAAAAAGTAATATTCTTTTCATGCTGTTAAGTTTATTAAAAGCGACCATTATGCAGGCCGTGTCTTGCAGTTATTGATTTTTTCTGATGCCAATTAGCCTATGAAACGATTGTCAACTGGCATGACTTCGTCACATTTTTTGCATGTGCGCAGGTCTTCATTGGTGTAATATTCTTTAAATCGAGGGAAGAAGTCTTTTTCAATATTCTTCAGAGGAAAGTAGCTCTCATGCAGTTTGTTGTTGCAATTATCACAAAACCACATCAAGCCATCTTTACAATCCGTTTCACGTCTGACGCGCTCAATCACGAGGCCTACCGTATTCTCCCCACGCATCGGTGAATGAGGGATTTTACCTGGCAACAAGAACATCTCGCCTTCTTTTATTGGAATATCTACTGCTTTCCCATCTTCTTGAATGCGGACGTTGATATCCCCTTCAAGCTGGAAGAAAAGTTCCTCTGTTTCGTTGTAATGATAGTCTTTTCGAGCATTTGGCCCACCCACTACCATTACAATGAAGTCTCCAGCTTCAACATATAGATTTTTGTTTCCCACTGGTGGTTTCAAGAGATCTCTATTTTCTTCGATCCACTGGGTAAGATTAAAAGGTCTACGTACTGCCATTGCTAAAAAATTTTACGCGAATTTAAGGCAAACAGATTGAAGTACAAGGCCAAAAAAGGTGATAGAAGTGGAATGCTCTTTTCCTTGAATTGTATGTTTTCTCTGCCATAAAGGCAAATATCCTTAGTTCTTTGCGATGAGTTTTTGCGAATTTGAACTTACCAGCCAGACTCCAAGAAAGATCAGTAATGTGCAACCTAATCGTTTCGGTTCCAATAAGCTACTACTTCCAGGGGCCGAAAGTAACCAACTAAAGATTGTTACAACAACTGGTTGAAGGTAGATGTAACTGCTGGCTACTGTGGGCTGCACGCGCTTAAGCGCAAATATATTGAGGAGGTAGGCCATGAATGTAGTTGCTACAACTACAAAAGATATCTTCCACCAAGCTTCTGTAGTTACATTGGCCCAATCAATCGCACTAAAAGGGACAATTCCCAAAGGCAAAACAAATACTAGTCCGAAAAGGAATATCCAAGTGATGACCGTTATTGGCTTGTATTTTGACATCAATGGCTTGACAAGAACCAAGTAAATAGCATAAGATGTGGCATTAACAAGAACAAAAGTGTCTCCTATCCAAGAAGACTGGCCTCCTGATGTGCTCGATAAATAGATCAATGTGATCGCACCTATCGCTCCCGAAAGAACACCCAGCATTTTCTTCTTTGTAATTCTGTTTTTTAGCAATATCCCGGCAAGCAACATGACTAGGATAGGGTTGGATGTCATAATAATCGCTGCATTAACAGGAGAGGTCAAGTTCAACCCTTCGAAGAACATGATCTGGTTGACCGCTACCCCGGTCAGTCCGCAAAGGATCAATCGACCAAAATCTTTTCGTTCGACTTTTTCTCGCATTCGCAAACGGATGAGCCCGAATAGTGCCAATGCTCCGCAAACGCGGATAAGTATGAATGCCCTTGGTGGGATAGGTTCAGGCATTAGGCCTTTGGCTATGACGTAGTTTGCCCCATAGATAAGCGCTACGGCGAAAAGCGCTAGATGCGCTTGCAATTTTTCACTCATGCAACAAGGCTTCCATGGTCAAGGCCGTGGTCTTTTTTGAACTACCAATAAAAATTGAGGATCCAATTACGATTACCGGCCGCTGGAGAAAGGTGTATTCGCCTAAGATGTATGATTTATAGTCCTTTTCCGTGAGTTTTTTGTCGCCTAATCCCAATTCTCGATACTTCATGGCTCGCCTGCTGAAGAGATTTTCATAGGACCCAGCTATTTGCGCTAGCACATCTAAATCATCAGCCGAAATAGGATTGGTTTTTATGTCTTGAAATTCACAGTTTTCTTGCTTCAGGTCAAGCTCTTTTATTATTCGCTGACAAGTAGAGCAATTGGACAAGTGGTATATTTTTTTTACTGCTGACATGGTCAAAATCCGGTTTTTTTCTCAATCATTTTTATCAACTCTTCTAAACCCTTATCGAAAGTATGTGTGTTATCTACCAATAAGTCGACTTCGGGTTTAAAAGGCTCAAGATAGCTCTGCTCAGCAGGTATAACATGGTTTTCCCATTGATATCTTACCTCGTTTTCTGGGTAGCCTCGCTCTTGCAAGTCCCTTTGGATTCGTCGGTCCAATCTTATCTCCTCATGAGCATCAATATAAACCTTGTAGTTAAGTAGATCGCGAATCTCATTGTAGTGGAAGACAAACAAACCTTCTGTTACGATAATGTCTGCTGGCTGCACAATGATTTCTTGTGCCTCACGGTTTTCGTTGTTGAATGTGTACTCTGTTTTTGTGATCGTCTTCCCAGTCATCAGCCGGTTGATGTCATCAAAGAAGTGTTCTCTATTGATAGAAATTGGAAGGTCAAAATTAACTTGTCCGTTCTCATCTTTTTGCTGCATCTCGATAGGCTGGTAGTAATTGTCCTGAGATACCAAAGCAAGTTTTTCCTTAGGCACACGATCCACAAGAGCTTGCAAGAAAGTTGTCTTCCCAGATCCACTGCCACCTGCGATACCGATTATAAGAGGTTTTTTACCAGCCATAGTACAAAACTAAGAATTGCAACTCAGGTCTCCATTGAATCAGTTAATAAAGGTTGCTATTTGCTTGATTGTACTTTGATCTCATCAATCATTTGATGCTGAGAAAGGTCGTAATCCTCCATATGTATAAACGACCCTTGACCCAATTCGGCAATTGCGGACAAGGTCTTACTTGCTCCACTAGTACTCTTGATTCCGATCAAGGTTGTCTTGATTTTTTTCTTAGTGTGCTTGCGAACAAGCTTGTCAATTTTGTCTTGGTCTCCAACTCGAAAAGCGCCGTCTGTGGCAACAATCACTTGATTGTTGCCGCCGTTAATGTAGTTTTTCAAGACCAATTCATAGGCTGTTTTAAATCCTTTTGCGCCTGCGGTCATTCCTCCAGCCTCTAACGATCGAGTTGCATCTTTTAGCTTTTCGCGGTCCTTGCCAGTGGCTTTTTCGACTAGGATTTCTGAGTTTGAAGCATACGTGACTAGGCTAATTTTATCCCCGTCACGTATGACATCAGCCAATCCGTAGATGGACGCTTTGAGTAAGTCCATTTTACCACCTTGGTTCATCGATTGACTAATGTCCACAAGAATTACAACGTTATTTCTTCCAAATTGCGATTCAGGAAGATTCTCATCCTCATCTTGTAGAATTGTGATATCCCCCTCTGGTTCTGCAGTCACTGCTGGTGTTGGGGCTTCTTCTTCTTCTTCTTCTTCTGGAAATTCAAGGGGGACTTTTACCTCTTCGACAATTTCCTTTTCTACTTCACGGAACTCCTCAATAAGCGCAGTTATCTCCTCAATCTCTTGGTTCTCGGGAAGTGGGTCAAGGTAAAATCGAATTGTATTGTTTCGTCGGTTGATGTAAGTTGCCGAATCGGCAGGGAAGTAGCCATCAGCATCCGCGATCAGATAATAGTAAGCGATTGGCACGGCCAGCTCCGATTGACCTTTTCGATCCATTAGCAGGGTCTTCTGAAGGGTTCCTTGCTGAATGATACGCAGCCGACCGCTGTGTATCGGATCGCCTGTTTCATTGTCGTAGATTTCGGCAAGGAATTTGTCGTCTTCGCAGCAATCCTCTTCAGGTCGTGTGTTGAAACTTGGACACTCAGGATTGTCCGTGTTGTCAATATACTGAACGTCACCTTTGAATGTGAGTAAAACTGGCTGTTCCATAACGGTATACCAAAGAGCAATGTCCTCTTTGAAAGTCCCTTTGGATCGGGGCGTGTATTTAACGCGAAGCGTGATGCTTTCGTCAGGGCCAATAGATTTTTGACTTTGTAAGATTCTATATTCGAAAGTGAAGCCAGAGCGAAGTAAAAGGGCTGCTTCTCTTCCTTTGTTGGTGATTGTAATGTCTACAACCCGATCCGTGTTTCGATCAATAATACCAAAATCGATTGTTGAAGGCACAACTACAATCTGACTTGAAGCCTGATGAGACATGAACAAAGTTAGAACAAAGATGATAATCCAAGAGTAGCGCATATCCACTGAACGTTTAAGGAAGCGTAATATTTCCAAAGCTTCGTATGAGTAGTTTATTGCAATTTGTATGCCTCAAGTTGGTCGGCCACTATACGATCATTTCCAAGGCGCGGGACTTTATTCTGACCTCCCAGCTTTCCTATTGATTTCATGTAATTGTTGAAACCATCACTTTGCATAGATGTGATTTTCAATCTGCAAAGGACATTTCCGGTAATCAAATCTTTATAATACGTGTTGAGTTCTTGCATCGCTAGATCGATTTGTTTTTCGATTTCTTGAAGATCTGGCGGGATATCTGCAAATTCGATGAACCACTCATGGTAGGGCAATCCATCGACGGGCCGAAGCTCAGGAGCGACATGGAATTCTCTGATATTGAATTCTAACTTGTCTGATACTATGCTCATGGCTTTCTCAACTTCCTCTCCAATAACATGCTCTCCAAAGGCCGAAGTGAAATGCTTGATGCGTCCAGTAACCTTGATTCTAGGAGGGTTTAGCGAGACAAATTTAATCGTATCGCCAATGTTGTATGCCCAAAGACCAGCATTGGTATTTAGAATTATGACATAATTAATGCCCAATTGGACATGGGCCAGTGAGATGCGTGTTGGATTCTCGTTATGGTATTCATCGGCGGGAATGAATTCGTAAAATATTCCGTTGTTCAGCACAAGCAGCATGCCTTCATGAATCTGAGAGTCCTGAAATGCAATGAACCCTTCACTAGCTGGATAAAGCTCAATTGATGGGATATCGCTTCCAATCAGTGTGCGGAAAATGTTCTTATAAGGCTCGAAATTAACGCCGCCAAATACAAAGAGCTTGAAGTTGGGGAAAATAGCATTTACCTGCGACTCACCGGTGGTCTTGAGTAAACGCTCAAAGTACATTTGAACCCAACTTGGTATTCCGCTTACAAAGGTCATGTCCTGATCCTTCGTCTCATCAACAATGGCATCGACTTTTGTTTCCCAATTGTCTATGCAATTTGTACTATACGACGGCAGTCTATTCTTAAGCAAATAGGCAGGGACGTGGTTTGCTACAAGTCCAGATAGACGTCCGAACGGCACTCCGCAGGGAAGTTGTTCTAATACAGGGCTCCCTTGCAAGAAAATCATTTTGCCATTAACGAAGTCTGATTTTCCGGTCTCAGCAATATAGCTCAACAATGCATTTCGAGCCGAACCAATGTGATTTGGGAGGGACGCCTTCGTCAAGGGGATGTACTTGGCACCTGATGTTGTTCCGGACGTTTTACAAAAGTATAGAGGCATTCCTGGCCACAAAACACTTGACTCGCCGGCGAGGATGCTTTCGATATATGGTTTGATATCCTCATAGTCGCGCACAGGTACTTGCTCTTTGAATTGCTCATATGACTCAATAGTTGAGAAGCCATGCTCTACCCCAAATCGAGTCGATGAGGCCTTTTTCACTAGTGATTTTAACACAGCGTTTTGCACATTGACTGCATTTCGCGCATCTTTCTTTTGACTCGCAATTGCTATTCTGGCAAATGGTACACTGAGTGCGGCTTTTATCCCCATGTTTACAAAAGTCAGAAAACATGAATGATTTGCCTGAGTTCTAGAGATATTTAATTTGTAATTTGGTTGAAGGCTTAATTCTTAATCCTATTTATCATCACATATTTTAGCTGGAGTAACGTATCGAATCAATTGGCTGACAGTAACTTTTCTTTCAAAAGTCAGTACAATCTTACAAACGTGATTCCGTGATAAATTACTTGAGGAAAATTTTTAGTGGAATAGAAGCCGATTCTAAATTAGACAATGCGCCTAATGGAGCCTCTATGCTTGTTGTGAAACTACAGCAGATGATTGAGGATCATCAACTTGCTGCTGGGCTGAATAAGAAAGCTGTGGAGTTTCTTGGTTCATCTCCCCTAAATAGAATGAAAGAGCTGCCGGTTATCTATTTACAATTCGAACAGTATTTTAGTGAGGTCGATTCTGGAAAGAGAGTTTCGCGTGAGAATATTCGAAAATTGGTCAAAGAGGACTTCTCGGTCTTACTTCATGACCCCAAGTTTGATTTGATTTTTCAATCAAGCGCGCCTCAAAGGTTGTTGCTTTGTAAGTTCATGCTTCAAAGAATATTGATACATCTTGAGACGAGACTGGGAAAACAAGAGTTCGTCATAGGTAAGGTGTTTCAATCCTTTATCGAGGATTTACCTGAGAAATGCTCGGCTGATGGAATTATTGGCGCCCAGGATATATCAGGATCAAATGAAGATAAAGTTCGAATTACCGCAAAAGTTTCTCGTCAGTTCTATGAGGAAATATCAGATCGATTAGGGCCAATTAAAGCACGAGAGATTTACGACGCAGCCTATCAGGAAACAGCTAATTTGTATGCGCCATTGGAAAATTTTCCAGCTGTAATCGGTTTGTTGCCCGATATTTTAATTGAAGATGATCGGATCAGTATATTAAGCAGATCACAAGTACATCAAGTATTGAGCGATAAGGTTTCCAAATTGCAGATGTTGAATGGCGAGCTTTCACGAGAAATGGGAAAAAGAGCCAAAGCAGTCAATCAATTGAGGGAAAGCCAAGAGATGTTGAATGCGCTGATTAACAGTTCGATGGATGCTGTTTTGGCAATGGATGAAAAAGGTGTAATTACTTCTTGGAATACCAAAGCAGAGCTATTGTTTGGTTGGACTGAGGAAGAGGTGCTGGGAAAATATGCCAATCATGTCATTATCCCGGAGCCCGATCGCGCTGTTCACCTGAACTGGTTCAATAATTATTTGCGCAAAAGAGCATCTGGTTTTATCAATAGACCATTTGAGCTCAACGGGTTGAAAAGAAATGGCGAAATATTCGATGCAGAATGCAGTATTGCTCCGTTTGTCGTCGATCGACGAAATATGTTTTCGGTTTTCATACGAGATATCACGAGGAGAAAGGACTACCAAGAATCGTTGAAAAAGTCAAAGATTGTTGCTGAGGAAGCTGTATTGGCAAAAAGTGAATTTTTAGCAGTGATGAGCCATGAAATTCGCACACCATTGAATGGTGTACTTGGAATGACTCAGCTATTGTCTACCACAGACTTAAATTTCGAACAAAAAGAATACACTGAATTGCTGATGTCATCTGGAACCAATCTTCTTGTGATCATCAATGATATATTGGATTTTTCCAAAATAGAGGCAGGAAAAATGGCGGTTGATTCGTCTGTATTCTCTTTGTCAGATTGTCTTCAGCAAAGTCTAGAAGTATTTGGTGCTTTGGCCGCTGAGAAAAAGTTGATGCTTAGGAAAGATATTGATTTAAGAATTCCAGAACATTTACTTGGTGATTCTGCCCGAATTGGTCAGGTTGTTCTCAATCTTGTTAGCAATGCTATTAAGTTTACTAGCGAAGGATTTGTTGAACTTGGTGCCAACTTGATCACGCGATCAGAGACAGAAGCTGAGATTCGAATTCGAGTGAAAGACACCGGTGTTGGTATTGATGAGGAGAAACTTGGATCTGTTTTTGACGCTTTTGCTCAGGAAGATAGCTCTACATCACGCAAGTTTGGTGGCACTGGATTGGGCTTAGCTATAAGTGCTCGTCTGATTCAGGTTATGGGAGGTAAACTGGATGTAAAAAGTGAAAAAGGAAGAGGATCTGAATTCTTTTTTACCATTTCATTGCCCATAGCTAAAAATCAAGCTACACGTATTGAAACGGATCTGTCGAAATTGACTTGTCGGCCTGTAATTGTGTGTTTAGAAGATACTTTTCAACGTGTCAGAATAAAAACAACGGTCGTTCGTCATGGCTTAGGTTGTTTTTTGTTTTCAGGCCATGAGTCGATGAGTGAGTTGCAAAATGCAATTCTTATTGTTGATTCCGTTGGAATGAACAAGGTGTTGAATAAGAATCAAGATTTGGTGTTAAATAGAGAGGCGAAATATGTAATCGTTCAGGAGGATAGTTCTTCTTCTTGGTCGGATGAATTGGAACTCAAAGGAAGGCATGTGAAATTGTCTAGTACATTTGAAGGACAAGACTTTTTACGGGTCTTTACGGATCTCCTGAGCAATGAAGAATCGATAACTAAACCGGAATCCAGTGAAGGTTCCAGAATATTAGTTGTGGAAGATAATTTGATCAATCAGAAGCTCATCTCTACTTTGTTACAAAAGTTGGGCTTTGACCCTGATGTAGCTGAAAATGGCAAAATTGCTGTCGAGCTTTGCGAACATAATGTCTATGATTTGGTGTTTATGGATATCCAGATGCCGGAAATGGACGGGTATCAAGCGACTAAACTTATTCAAGAAAATTCTTCTGCATCTGTTCCGAAAATTATTGCACTTACGGCAAATGCTACCAAAGATGATCGGAAGAAATGCTTAGCTGCTGGGATGCAAGATTTTATGTCGAAACCATTTCAATTGGATCGATTGGTAGAATTACTCAAGAAACATGGCATGGGAGTGGTCCAATTATAGGACTGCATCAATTGCAAAGGCCCCAAGCAATGCTTGAGGCCTTTGAACAAAACCTTATTTTAATCTTATCTCACGAGCATAGTGCTCGTCTTGGTCATGTCGTTGCATCTAAACGTATACATGTATATACCTGAGCTTAAGGTGCCCCGTTCAATGAAAGCTGTGTGCTTGCCTGCTGGTCGAGTACCAAGGTTTTTTGAACTGAGCAGTCTGCCTGTCATATCGTGCACATCGATGGAAACATTGCCAGGAATGTTAAGTGAGTATTGAATTGCCGTCCGGTCTGAGAAAGGGTTTGGAAAATTCTGTTGAACATCTAGGGCCGTGAATACATATTCTTTGACATCTACGATTTCTCCAAAATTTAAGCGAACCATTGGAGTGCCTAAAAGGTATCCAAAGTTACTAGGGAAGAATCGCGCCCAAGAAGAGTATGCAGGTGGCTGGCCACTAGATGCGAACATTACATCTTGCGGGCCACTTTCTGAGCCAGCAACAACCAGGTATGCCGAGTCTTTGTCAAGTGTAAGTGGTTCGGTAAAAGGAAGAACCATCATGTCTGACTGTCCAATACCATTCAAAGCTTCCCAATATACGGGAGCACTTTCTGTTTGTGCTACAAATTCTGGGGTAAGACCTTGACTTATATCTAGTTTGTATATGGCTCCGTATACCATAGAACCCACTTGACTGCCAACACCAACTCCCATGGAGATTGAGTATGCTTCCATGTTTGATTCGGTGATCACGAACATGTTACCCAATTCGTATTGGTTGCCGTTATAGATGGAAGAAGGAACAAATATTCCTTCGGTTTCTCTATTGTCGCGTGCGTATACAACGTCTGTTATACTTATTAAAGACTGCTCGATGTTGTTTTCTGGTTCGTCGTCTTCTTGGTCTTGAGTGACTTCATAAGTAAGCTGATAATGGCCAGTTGAATTGGGCATTTGAAAACCGGGTAATGTAACTCCAAGATTGCTCTGGGGGAATATGTTTTGTGGACTGGAAGTTTCTGAATAAATAATCTCCTCAGTTCCTGTGTTTTCAATTTTCACATCAACAACAACGTTGTTCTGTGTGTCAGACCCTACGTTCAGAGCATGTGCGCTAAGATAGAGATAGGGAGCCATTTCTTGCGGATACATGCTGTATTCGAGGTATTCAAATCCAGTTTCATTGTCCTCATTGAAAACATCAAAATCACCGTAATTGACGTCTTGAAAATCCATGTTGTTGACGTCTGGTTCGAAGATGACCACGTCATCAACCATCCAATAGTAATAGGTCCCCTCGAAAAGAAAGCGAATCTTTACGTCTTCATGCCCTCCAGCGAATGCTGAAATATCAATGATCACTAGCGCATCTGGTTCGGTAGAATTTCCGCTTTCGAGTGTCAAGGTGTATAGGTCAACCCATTCGCCGCCATCAACACTTCCCTGAACTTTAGCTGTAGTGTTGTTTGTCCATTCCTTGAAATATTGGGTAAACATCAAATTTGCGGTTTGATGACTGGAAAGGTCAATAGAGCCAGTAGACAATGCTGCGGAATGAGGCGCTGGTGAAGGACCAGTTCCAAAACCTGCGATACAAGGTCCAATATTGTCGTCCCAATAATTTGAGTCAAAGATTACGAAACCGTTGTCCCAAGATTCAGACTGAATGGGTGCACTTCCATCTTGTCCTTCAGGGATGCACGAACCTCTAGATCCAATATAATAATCAGGATTGGTATTTGCTCCGCGATATTCCCATGAGGCGATGCCGCTCAATTCTTCATTAGTCCATGATTCTGGGATGCCGTTTTCGAAATCTTCCATCCAGATTTCGTTAATACGATTTACGCTGGTGCTGGTATGTTCTCCCATATATCGACCTAGCGCAGGGCCATAGTCTTCCAAATTGTTCTGAGAGCTACCTTGCAAGAAAGCTATGACAAGGGCGATACAAACGAACGTCTTTTGCATTGTAGATTGGTTTTTGATAGGGGTTAGTCTCGCAAAGTACTAAACTGCTCGAGTCTATCATGTAGACTTTGTCTGATAATCGTGTAGGTTTTTTCTTACATACTCATGTTGATAACATGCTGTGTGAGAATCGATTATCTATTATTTGGGGAAGGACTAAAGTAGTTATTTTCTATGAGAGTGCTATTGTGATTGAAGAGAATAGCGTTTAACTTTATAAGACACATAGAGAATTGTGGTTGGTAGAAGTCTACTCATTGCTGACTATGAGGTTTTTTACCAGAACCGCATCTTTGGCAGTAAGTCTGTAAGTGTAAAACCCATTTTTCAGTCCATCTGAAGGGAGTTCTAGGCTGTGATCACCTGAAGCTCTTAGATCAATAAGTTTTGCTATGCGCAGAGGAGTGAAGGGCTCATGTCTGCTAGAGACAGAAAGAAAAATTGGCACAAAAAAAGACCTCTCGAAACGAGAGGCCTTTCATATTTTGATTTTGTATTAGGATTATCTTCCTGCAACAATCATTTGCTTTGTCAATCGAATGTTGTTCGCGATCAAAGTGTACGTGTAAATACCGTTTGACAGGTTAGAAGTTGACAATTCAACCTGGTGATCACCTGCACTTAAAGTACCTAGATCTTTAGTTGCAACAACACGTCCTTGAAGATCGAATACTTCGAAGGCTACATCCATTGGCTGCTCCAAAGAGTAACGAATAGTTGTGTTGTTGTTTGCTGGATTAGGCATGTTCTGGAACAAGTTGATTCCATTCAAGTCAGCCAATTGCTCAACACCTACCCATGCAGATGTGATCAGACGAATTGCAGGAGTATCAGTTTGTCCTCCAAACCATACGAAAGAACCGTTACCAGCTTGTTGGAAAACTACTGTTGAGTTATCCGTGTCAGTGTTTGCTGTGGCCATTACAGTGATCTGCTGATCACTACCGATATCCTCAAGGATACCAGCCTGATACACACGATCAACTGAAAGATCGTATTCGTCGTCGAACGGGAAATACACCGGTGCGTCGTTCCATTCATTGTCATATGTCCATGATGAAATAGCTACAATTTGAGCAGTGTTAGGATCGAACATTGTGGTCTCGTCACCAACTCCTTCATACAATACAACGTTAAAAAAGCATCCCGACTGAGATTGACCACCCGGAATAAACTCTACTCCATAAGCTGTAGTTCCCGAATTCGGAAAGTGAAATCTGTTGGCATAACCAGTTGGGTCATAAGCAGTGCTACCGCCGTCAGAAGTACGTGGACTTAACTCAACATCCAAAGGCATAGTTGCTTCGAAATCATGGCCGTATAGGTCAGCTGTGTAGTAAATAACAGTTTCTTCCATGTCATTTTCTACAACCTCATCTTCTTGATCTGAAGAGATAGTAGTACTGACATAATAGGTACCTGTAGCTTCTGGAGTCCAGTCAGTAGACATGTACAAAGTATCAGAAACTTGTGCAGGACAAGTTTCAGCGTTAACCAGAGACAACATATCAAAAGGAGCAGAAGCAGTAGTGTTTATAACATCCATGTTGTCATCCATGATGTCAACTGTTATCACAACACCTGTTTGGTTGCCCTCACCATTAATTCGGAAAACGGTTCCTACAAAAAGACCACCATCAGCAACAGTTATTGCTTGCTCAAGTGGAGTGCTTTTGTACTCCCACCAATTGAATACATCACCATTGGTTATTTGAAGAACCTCTAGGTCATTGGTGGCTTCATTTGCATAAATACAAATATCATCTAATCCCCAGAAATAAGTGCTAAATCCAGCTCCTCCTGCATTGTAAGCAAAACGAATCTGAACAGCAGATTGACCTGCAGCTGCACATGAAATGTCTACAGTTGTAGTAACAGGATTGTCAGAAATTGAGTTTACTGAGAGAATGGCATCTCCATGTGAAGGGAATGAAAGCCATTCATCTCCACCGTTAACTGTAACTTCTAAAGCCATCGGCACTGTAGGACTTTCACAGCAGAAACGGAAATACTGCGAATAGTCAACAAGTACAGTCTCCAAACTTTCCATGTTGATAACAGGAGAAGTTAAATATCCAGTGACATCTACATAGGCACCTGCACCAAATTGCGAGTTGTATAGATCGGCGTCAAAAATAACCCAGCCATTTGCGGCTGATGGAGAAGCCAATCCTACAGTCCCTCCAGCATAAAGGCCACCAGGACTTTGATTGTCTGCCATCATCCAGATGGTGTTGTCACCTGAGTCTTCTATGGTCCAAGCACCGTAAGGATTGTTCCCGTCGAAGCCATTAGAAAAATCTTCACAGAAGAATACATCACCACCGCGAGTAGTTTGGACAAAGTCTTCAGGTTGGTTTTGTGAACGTGCAAGTTCACTTTCTGAGATTGCTGTCGGTGTTGCTATAACGTCGCTCGAAAATTGCGACTGTTGAGCAGACATAGAGCAAGCCGCTGCAGAAAATAGTAATACAGAGTATATTCTTTTCATTTCACTTGATTTGTTAAGGGAGCCAAAGTACTCAATTATGGTGTTTTACAAAGATTTATAGGAAAAAAAAGGCTCCAATATTGGAGCCTTTTTTTCAATTCTATGCTAGTCGTTATTATTTAACGATCATCTGCTTAGTCATTATATTTTTTCCTGCAGTCAATGTGTAGTTGTAAATACCTGCATCTAGAGAAGAAACAGACAATTGTACCACACGACTACCTGCTGGTTGTGTGCCATAATCTTCTGACATTACTAGTCTACCGTTAATGTCGGTAATTGTCAAAGTCACATGAGCCGCTGTAGGAAGAGTGTAGTTGAAGCGTGTTACATCAGAGGCTGGATTAGGCATGTTCTGCTCAATTCCAAACTCTGCTTTTGCATTGTCTTCAACATTAATATTTACATCCATGTTCAGACGGACCATTGGAATAGAAAGTGTCCATCCCCAATCTCCATCAAACAATAGAGATGCTGGCCATACATTGTTTCCTGAAACAGGAGTACGTATGTTATCTGAACCACCGAAAGTAACAATTACTGCCAAGTAAGTTACTCCAGCCTCTAGAGTTTTTGCACCCTCGTAAAAAGGAAGATCTATCCAGATACCTTCGCCAACATTTGTTTCATCAGCACCGATGTTAAACGTGTGTTCTTGAGTGTCATACCCAATATCATTCAACATTGGCTCACTATTCTCGTCAAATCCTTCAAATTCATAAACACGACCAAAGAAAACAGCTCCGTCTGTTGAACCGCCTCCAGCGCAAACAGAAAGACCGCCACAAGCTTGATCAGCGTTGAATTCGAATAGGTTTCCGAACTCATAAGCTTCTCCCTGACCAATAAACGCCTGAGCGCCACCTGCATCACGTGCATAAACGTTCTCTGTAATCTCGTAAGATGCAGATGCTGAGTCATTCGTGTTGTCATCATCTCCACTCTCTGAAGAAGTTGTAACAGTTATCATAACCTCAGTTCCTACACCTCCTACTGGTGTGTATCCTGTGGCTACTACCATTGTGTCGCTATTCAATGAAGTCAAGTTTTCATTTACATAATCAGAAGCGAAAGTTCCCATAGACGCACCATCTTCAAAAACTTCACCGGAAACAGTAGCGTTGACTTGGTCAAGGAAACCGTTGTTGTTTACAACACAAGTCGCATAGATCTCGCCAACTTGCTCAACAGGAACCAAAGAATAATCCCATAGACCAGCCTGGATGTCTGGTAAAGACCAGTCACCGATCAAAACCTTAGCAGCTGCAAGATTGTAATCAACTAACTCACCAATGATTACGTTGTCAAGAGCAAATCCTGAAGCCCATGCATCGTTGTCCGTCCAAGTGATTCTCAACATTACAGATTCTTCTCCTGAATAATCATAAAGAGGAACGATAACAGTCTGCCATACAGACTCATCAACCGGAAGAGCATCAACTAGAGAGCCCCAGCTATCTCCCGAATCAATAGAGATTTCGAGGATCGCATCGCCACCACCGAAACCTTGGTCGTGGAAAATATCCATAGTCAGAGCAGCATTGGTCACGTCTGTGAAATCCAATTCGGGCATTTGAATCGATGCTTGCGTCATAATACAATCACAAGGATCATCATCATCGTTTGCACCTGCAAATCTATTTCCAGGAAAGTCAGGAACTGGCCAATAGCCGCCGTTGTTGGCGTCAGTAGCATCGCCTAATTCAAAGGCATTTGTAAAGGCGCCTTCCATAGATCCGTCAGCGTTGGTCGCAACTTCAACAGTTGTCCATCCCTCTGGCAGAGCAACCCCATCAGCTTGGAAGTCTTCATTTAATAAATCAACAACTCGAAACAATTCATTCGTGTTGATTTCTCCTCGTGGAGTAATAAGAGGCGTAATTTGGTCCTTAGTGAACTGCTTCAAAGGTGGAAAATTCTGTTGAGCAGACTGTGCAACCGAAGTTGCCGCAACCAATACACCACATGCTAACATGTAGATTCTTTTCATAACTATTAGATTTTATTAAAGGGTTGTTTACGAAACACTTGTGTTAATAGGCGCGCAAATATAGGAACAATTCTATCCTTCTTTGTAACGATACCTTCGCGCTTCAAAAATACTTAGTATTTACATTTGCTCATCCATTTTCCTGAGCAGTAATCAACGTTCCAACGTTAAAATCAATCTGCCACAGATTTTGTAGTAGTACAAGTCAGTCGTAACAAATACAATATCTATGTAAATTTCCCTACTAGCTTTCAACTAATTCTTCCGAATACGATTCGATCGATGGGCAAGTACAAATCAAGTTTCGGTCACCGTACGCATTATCTATTCGGCTAACTGCTGGCCAAAATTTCGCGTCCTGAATCCAGGATAAAGGATAAGCAGCTTGACTTCTGCTGTATAGATGTTCCCATGTGTCACCTGCTGTTTCATAGGCCGTATGTGGGGCGTTTTTCAAAACGTTGTCCACCTTGTCGGCTAAACCTGTCTCAATATCTCTAATTTCTCCACGGATTTGAATCAGAGCATCACAAAATCTATCTAGCTCTGCTTGAGACTCGCTTTCAGTTGGCTCAATCATCAACGTTCCGACAACAGGAAAAGAGACTGTAGGAGCATGGAATCCGTAGTCGATCAAGCGTTTTGCAATGTCTTCTACCTCCACGCCAGTTTCCTGTTTGAACGACCGGCAATCTACGATCATCTCATGAGCTACAGTGCCATTATTTCCAGAATATAAGATTGGATAATGCTCTGCCAGCCTCGTTTTAATGTAGTTGGCATTTAGAATAGCATATCGTGTTGAGTCTGTAACTCCTTGGGCTCCTAGCATTTTGATGTAGCCATACGATATGAGTAGAATTAATGCACTACCCCACGGTGCAGATGAGATTGCTTCAATGGCCTGATCTCCTCCAGTTTTTACTATCGGGTTGCCAGGTAAGAATGGGGCCAAATGCGCCTTGACACCAATAGGTCCCATTCCAGGTCCACCACCGCCGTGCGGTATGGCAAATGTTTTATGTAAGTTGAGGTGGCACACATCGGCTCCAATATTCCCGGGATTTGTCACTCCCACTTGAGCGTTCATATTTGCGCCGTCCATATAAACTTGACCACCATGGGTATGGATGATCTCGTTGATTTCTTTAATCTTTTCTTCGAAAACACCGTGCGTCGAAGGATAGGTAATCATGAAAGCTCCTAGATTTTCGCTGTTTTCTGTCGCTTTGGCAGTTAAATCATCCAGATCTACATTTCCTAAGTCATCGCATTTCACTACGACCACTTTCATGCCCGCCATGACGGCACTTGCAGGGTTCGTGCCATGGGCTGAAGAAGGAATTAAGCACACGTTGCGGTGAGTGTCTCCTCTCTGGATATGGTATTCACGGATGACCATGAGCCCAGCATATTCGCCCTGCGCTCCTGAATTTGGCTGCAGAGACATCGCGTCAAATCCAGTGATTTCACATAGATCCGATTCTAATTCGCGGATGATCGCATGGTATCCCAATGTCTGTTCGCTTGGAGCAAAAGGGTGCATGTTGGCGAACTCTGGCCAGGTAATTGGCATCAATTCAGATGCTGCATTCAATTTCATGGTGCATGAGCCCAATGCAATCATGCTATGGGTCAACGAAAGATCCTTATTCTCCAACTTCTTCATGTATCGCATGAGGTCCGTTTCTGAGCGATAGGTGTTGAAGACCTCGTGTTGGAGATACTGAGATTTGCGCGCAGCGCTGCCCAAAATAGAAGAAGGTGTTCCTTGAGCAATTTTATCATCGCCCCCAATTACCTCGATCAATTCAACCAGAGAGTATTCCGTTACTGCCTCATGTAGAGAAACTTGCAGCTGTGTGTCATTGATGTAATGGAGGTTGATTCCAGCTTTGTCGGCCTGGCTTTTAACAGCTTCAGTCGACGAAACTTCGACGGTAATCGTGTCGAAATATACCTGAGTAAGCACTTTGACGCCACACAATTCCAGTGATGCAGCCAAAGTTTTTGTTTTATTGTGGATGTCAGTTGCAATTGCCTTCAATCCAGAAGGTCCATGATAGACTGCATACATACCAGCCATTACTGCTAACAAAGCTTGTGCAGTGCAAATGTTTGACGTTGCTTTTTCGCGGCGAATATGTTGCTCGCGGGTTTGAAGCGCCATACGGTATCCGCTCTTTCCAAGTCTATCTTTCGAAATCCCAATAATTCGACCAGGAATATGACGTTTGA